>NZ_SCOH01000006.1 GCF_005503445.1 Chitinivorax sp. B
CTGTACCTCCACGCCACGGTAGCCCAGGTCCACGAAGACTTCCTTGGGTTGACAGCCAGTCAAAATCGCCACCTGTTCCAATGCCTCGAACAGCGTGTGGCCATCGTACGGATGGCCAGGCATGCTGCGCATCCCAACCACCAGGCCTTTCTTGTGCGTGGTAGCGATCGACACCTTCACGCCGAACTCGTAAGGCTAGTACGATTTGCCCTTGGAGATGCACTCGGCCTCCGGTGCGTGCAGAAGGAATTGCGCCCATTTTAGCGAAACCTTGCAAATCTCAGCAGCGTAACTTTCGCTTTTCGCCTTTAGAATCAGGCGAAAGCCGATTGTTCAGGGCCGACATTAAGAACCGCTAACAAAATTTCGCAATAAACCGTAAGCAAATCACGGAGCAAGCCAGCTTCAGCAGCGCGTAATGCGTATCAAGCCTTCGTTCAAAGCGGATGCGCAACTTGCCAAATCCAGCCAGCCACGCATATGAACCGCCCCGGTTTTTGAGGAGGCCTCTTGATCAGAGAGAATAGCGGTATGAAGAAGACACCGCATGGTGGTGTCAGGTGGGGAGACAGTATTACCGCGTTGTGCGATAAGCTCGTCGATATGCGCCAGGTGTAAAGCCATAAGCTTGTTTGAATTGCCGATTCAGGTGGCTTTGATCAGAAAACCCAAGAAAAGACGCCACATCCAGCGGTGACCAGTTGCACTTCAGCAACATACGAGCACGAATCAGCCGCCGTTGCTTGACCCAGGCATAAGGAGGTAGGCCGGTGGCCTGCCGGAAGACCCGTGAAAAATGAAAAGGTGAAAGCCCAACCACCGTCGCGATTTCTTCCAAAGAGGGTGGCCTTGCCAAGCTAGCGTCCAAAAATGCCTTTGCCTCGGTGACTATGCGTGGTTCGCGCCCAGGTTGCTTCAATTCTCCTACCTGCGCATAGCGCTGTAGCAATAACAGCAGCGTGTCGCGCCAATCGGACTGTAGCTGCAATGCACAAGCACCACGTTCGGCAGCGTTATGCAATTTGCTAAAGCATGTAAATAGTTGAGGATCGTTTAATGCGCACGGTTGAAAGCGAGGTAGCACTTGATGGTTAAATGCCAATTCCACCAGCACATCCGCAAGACACTTTTGATCAGGATAGAATCCTCGGTAGCGCCAACCCTGTTCAGCGGCCTTTGCACCGGTATGCACCTCATCGGGATTGAGTAAGACCACGCTGCCAGTCGGCGCCACATACTCGGTACCACGATACCGAAACCGTTGGGCACCCGATTCGATAATAGAAAATACATAGCTTTCATGTACATGGGGGGTGAAACACTGCTTGTCATATTGAGCATGAAGCAATTCCGTGCCCCCCAATGCGGGCACCTGCCAACAACGGACATACTCTTGCAGTTTCATCACCATGGCCAATAGGGCCTTGTATGATGCACGATCATGAACTCACCCAATCTTGCGAGTAACGTTGCCGTAACCATCTGGGATGATGTGGTAGATCCCACAGCCCCACTTGCTTGGTGTTGATGTCCACCAAATGACATGATTTTAACATTACCCGGTAGTCCGCTTGGCGAGTGTTGGTAGATGATGAGCATACCTGATATCTCTGTAATCGAGCGTACACGCTATGTCGCAATAGCCATCGCTGGCACCACGGTTTACAGTTGCTACACCTGTAGCGCCATGTAACCGGCCATTCCAACAAATATAACCCCAACCACCAAGTTAAAAGCAGTGCTATGTTCCAGGAGTCGATTACCTAGATGTTTCATGAGAAACGCATAGGAAAAATGCACAAGGAAGGTGCAAGCCAACAGCAAAACCAGCAAACTACCCATCTGAGCTACTACAGGTTTTTCGGGATCCAGATATCCAGGGAAAAATGACGTAAAGAACAGCAGTGTTTTGGGACTTGTAAACGTCAATAACGCGCCATGCCAAAAATGTCGCCACCCTCCATTGTTCCGTTCCACCAGTTGAACAGCTAAGTTTGTATGAGCGTACTTGAAACTCAGTAGCCCAAGATAGGCAATGTAGATCGCCCCAACATATTGAATGGTTTTAAAGATGACAGGTGATGCGGCCAGTATCGCTGCGATACCTGACAACGCCAACAATGCCACCGCCAACATTCCCACCTGTATGCCGAAAATGATAGGGAGTGTTTTCCGCCACCCAAGATAGGTACTGTAGGTGATAACACTCAAGGTTCCAGGTCCGGGCGTCGCGGCAGCGATGGTACAGGTGAACAAATAAGCTGCGATCTCGGGAATATTTAACATGTGAACTACCTTTGGTTACAGAAGTGGAAGTCATAACTTGTCGCAAGTATCCGCCAAGAGCTTGCCATGACTGTTTGCCAAAGTATTGAATGATCCTGCTGTCGGTGACTGTGTTGCGTCGCCCTGGCCATGATGACCAGCGGTGGTTCACCCAGTTCCTACCCCTAGCGCACGTTTGCAATTTCACTCGTCCAGTCGATAATTTCCTTGATTGAAGCGGATGGTGAGCCAACGTGACTCGAGTCTGGTTCATATAGCTTGGTTCGAATATTATTTGGAAGTGCATCAAACATCTGCCGCTTGACTTTAAGCAGGCCCGGGTAGTCATTTGTCGGGACGATGAACAATACAGGAATGGTCGGGCTCATCCTTTGCACTGCTTTCAACTGGTTCATGGCACCATCCGGATCGAACCAGCTCAAGTATATTTTCGGGGTGGTGATAATCGGATAGATACCCTTGGCGCTTTCAAAATCGAGAAGCCGTGTCTTCTGGTCGCCTTTGCTTTCAGTGACGAGTTTACGGGCTAACTCGACGGATTCCCCCAACTTTTCCCGGAATACCGGGCTGCTCGCGCTACCGCCGGGGGCAATGGCGATAACACCATCGATCGTATGCTTGGTGCCGAAATAGAGTGCGAACAGCCCACCTTGGCTTAGCCCAGCAACAAATACCTTCTGGGCGCCTTTGCCCCGTAGCGAACTCAATACAGCCTCGACCTCGGACTCGGCTGCCTGCACTGTAACATCGTAATTACGCCGTCCAGACCATGGCATTTCCAGATTTGCGACAAGGAATCCCTGCCGTTCAAGCGAGCTAGCTAGGTCAGAGATATATTTCAGCGGAGTACCGCCTTTGCCATGCATCAGCACAAAGCCAATTTTGCTGTTGTTAGTTTCAGCGATCACATTCAGTGGCATCAATGCGCTGACGATTGGAAATATCAGAACGACAAAAAAACGGTAAAAAATGGAAGTCATCATTTCCTCCTTTTCGCCGGGTTTTGTTAGCGGCTCTTAGAACGAGAGTAAGCGCAAAGCAAGCGAGGCCACAACCGCGCACGCGAACAAGCGCTTCCAGACAGCTGGCCAATCAGCCCAGATAACCACCCAGCGACAGTGTCTGCGGCGGTTGCCACAAGGAGGAGCTTAAGAACAAGGTCACGCTGCGCATACTTGTCGGTGATTGTGTGCCAGTAACGTCTGCAGAAAATAGCAGCCGCTTCACTTGCCTTGGTGCCTGATAACCCTTGACCACTACCGTGACAGGGATGCCAGACCTCCCCCACGAGCCGCCCAGCAAGAGCAACAGCACCTGACACCTTCTCTCACTCAAACGCAGGACTACTGTCCGTAGCTTCATATTATTTGAGCCGGTGCAATTCCTGGGTGGACAGACGCCCGTCCTTCTCGACAGATGCTTGCATTGAGGTCCGATTTACGAGCCGGAAGGTCAGGCTCACGATACCCGTGAAGAACTTGATACCAGCCTGGTCGATGGTGGCTGTGAAATGAATCGCCGTTGCCGGTCTGATCGGCGGTGTCTGGACCCCACGCGGCGGACCGTAACCATAAACGCCTTCCACGCGCCCCACAGCGTCAACACTGGTGACGATGACCATGATTTGCCGTCCGGTGCCGTCCCAGCCCGACTCCCCCACCCACGCGCCGATGTAATCGGCGAATTTTGACGTGGGATCGGACTGCGAAACGGGTATTTTCTCCGGTAAGGGAATGCGCAGGCGTTCCGCGGCCGTCCGAACCATGGGATCCATAGACAAAACGTGCTGCTCTTGGGTGTTGAGCACCTGCGCCGAGCCCTCTTTCCGCAGTTCGCTGACCCGGCCCGCGATATAGAACTCGCCATCGATCGGCGAATTCGACACCCACGGCTGCTGCGCGCCTGCCGTGGTGCGCTTTACCTGCAAGCCCACCTCGTTGAACAGGCGGAACAAATCGAGGCCGGGTGTCCGCAGGGTTTGCGCCAGTGCCTTGGTGAACGGACTGTTGCCGTCGGCACCGTCCATTGCAACGCTGCCTGGCTGCGTTGCATACACGAGCAGCGTGCCCTCGGGTGCCTGCATCTGCGCGAGGCCACCCGCCGCCGCGCGCAAGCCACGCCCGCCAAACGGGTTATTGCGGCACGCGTCCAGGATCATGATGTTCAACGTGGTGCCGGCGCCCTCCATCTGGCGCAACACCAGGGAGGCATCGAGGAGCTAGAAATCGAGATCAGCCTCGCGCTCCGGGTTGGCGGTGGTCGGCACCAACCAGTTGGTGCCGCGCACCTGCAGCCCGTGACCGGCGTAGTAGAACAGCGCCACACTGGCACCGACCGCCTGCCGGCCGAATTCCTGCACCGCGCGGTCGAAACCTTGCTTGTCAAGGTCGAGCTGCGGCCCGCCGCCGACCACAGCGAAGCCGAGCCCCTGCAATGTCTCGCCGACGAGCTTGGCGTCGTTCGCGGGATTGGCGAGGTGCGGGATGTTCACGTAGCGGCTATTGCCGACCACCAGCGCGATGCGCTTCCCCGACATGGGTGCGCTGCGCCCTTGCGCGGCGGCCCAGTCCGCCGCTGTCAGCGCCAACATAGCGACGATGGCTGCAACCATTGTGCTTGTTGTCCGCATCATCGCTCCCTATCTCACCCATCCCGCGGCGTTTGAAATCCCGGGTGCTATCTCCTCCCTACCTTCCAAAACCGTCTGTCCAAACCGTACCCCACCACGCTGAGGCAGGCTACCACGACGCGTATCTTCCATATGCGACATGTGTATCTCTCTTCACAGAAAACGCGGGAAAACTTGGTTTTTTCTTCCACGCCGTACGCTTACCATGCCCCCTCGACTGCATCATTAGGGCTTGGAATGTGGTGGATTCGGAGCCCCGCTAAACACCCATTGATTGTATGCAAATCCAGATATGGCTTAATGATAGGCCACTGAGTCGCTGCAACAGAGAAAATGATGCGAATGCCTGCAAGAAAGCTGAAGATTGCAACACCAATGATGGCGAATGTGGGAGATAGATACCCAGCGACGCCCAATTGACCAAAGGCGCCAATAATGAGTCAACAAGCAATTGAAAGGTGGCGACCAAGGAGTCGATAAGTCTTTAACTTATCGCCCTTCATTTCCCTAGCAGTATGATCATCGGCCTTGATCCAGCCAAGAGCATCTTCGTACCGCATGGAGAATCGCAACAAGGTGTGGTGTTTCTTAAAGTGCCGCTAACAAAACCCTTCTGGTGTTGTTGTGCAAACTTGTCGTACTTCATGTACTGCCTTCGTTTGCACACCTAAGCAGAATCACTTCGCTGGGTTTTGTTAGCGGCTCTAAGAAGCCGCGTGTCCGTCAGGAACTCCTACATGGCGGAGTGATCAGCCTGTTTTCACTCACCTGGCACTACCGTCAGCAAAATCCTTGTGCTACATACACTCCGGTTGCTATGTACTACATGTCTCACTCATTGCTGATTGCCTGATTTGCAAACAAGTCCTAGGTTGGGGGCTCAGGTGGTGTCTTCACTTCCAGATTGAAGTACCCTCGTTCGTCATCCCACAAACCCAACTGGTACCAATGAATCAGCACACTCGCATCATGGTGCCATACCTCAGGCGGATCAGGCGGGGGGGTATTTCCAGCCAGTAAGTCGTCACGCCATTGATTCCACTGTTCGATCATCCATGGCTCAACGTGTTCGTCTGACAAATGCACGGCCCAAACTTCCGTCGGCATCAGTCGGCCTTTGACCTTGACGGTGGCAAGGTGGCGGGGACGGTGGCCAAGGGCACTGGCGGTTGGCACCAGCTCCGGCGTCACGAGCAAACGGGATGAGAAGATGCGGGTGAGTGTTTCCAGACGTGCCGCCAGATTGAGCGGATCACCGAGAATACCAAACTTGTGTACGCCATGGCGCGGCCCGATTTCACCCATGAACACCGAGCCCTCTGTCACGGCAATGCCTGCATAGAGCGACTTGGTGGGTGGCATGTTCTGGGCCATAGGTCGTTGTGCCAGCAATTTGAAATAAGCTTTCTGTCGCTGGCTGAGCATGATTGTTGCCCTGAGTGCCCGTTCGCGCTGTTGCTCGGGCTGGTAGTCATCCAGTTCGCCCAACACTGGCCAATAGAAGCACAGCAGATCACCAATATAGCCTTCGAGCCAGGCATCGAAATGCTCCTGCAGGCCGGGGGTGACCTCGTTGAGATAGTCATTGATCAGCTCGAAGATGGCCTTTGCCGACCCCAGTTGATTCGTCAGTTGTGTATAGCCTGCGAGGTCACTCATCAGAACGATGGCGATGGTTTGCCGTCCCGAAAATGGGTCATGAGTGTGTTTCAGCAGCAAACCGCGTATCTGGGGTGGCATAAAGCGAACCAATACAGCATTTTGGTAGGTGTGAAACCACATATGCCCGGCAACGACAATCAGTGCGGCTGCGAGTGCGGCTGTGGCCATGGGACTTGCTGGCAGCTGAGCCCATGGGTAGAGCATGGGACTGAGCCACCAAAGCCCAGCGGCGACGACCAGAGTGGCCATCGATGCGACAGTAAAGCGTAACCAGCCAAAACCAACGGTGGCCACGCTACCTGCCAAGCCAATCAACAGAATTTGGCCCCCAAATGATAGCCCCCGTGGGCCATCGCCGAGCAGCGCAGTTTCGATTCCTGCCTGGGTAATATGGGTGCCGTTCATCAGACCTATGTGTGTATTCAACATACTAAGCAGAGGGGTCGGATGGATATCGACCGATTCTTCCAGCCCCACCAGTTGCGCGAGGATGATTCGACCTGTGACAGCAGGGGCAAGTGCTTGCCACTTGCGAGGATTACAGCTTGCGACGTCAGACAAAGCGACAATGCCGAGGTCATTGGGTGAGGCATGTGGGTTGTCAAAGCGAATCGGGAGGCAGCCTGGCCGCCCATCATTACATCGGCCGACGGAATAGGTTGCAGGGGCGAGACGCGACAGGACTCCACCAGGTCGGGTGTACAGGCTACGGGCGATACCATCTCCGGTCATGGGAAGCATCACATCAACGAAAGCGGGCATACTCTTCCGGTGACCAAATAGCAAATCGTAGGCAGGTGGAGATCGATCTGACAGGGGTTGAGGAATGACCAGATGGGTGCGAGCAGATTCGTCGACATCCAGGGGTGCATGCCGCGGGCGTCCTACGAAGCTAAGACAGGCAGGCTTGCCACGTAAACGACAGATAGTTGGCGGCGTGCCAGTGTCAGGCATGCAGGGTACGAAAGTCTGTTTACGAAAACTGCGTAGTGCAATCTGAGCATCCAGAAAAACATCCCTGGCACCCATGTAGGTCAGTCGTTCGATTGCCAACGCGTACAGGGTCAAGGTCTGTTCACGAGAAACCGATAGGGGGATGCGCTCATCCAACACAAGCCGCATCGTGTGAACATTGGTGCTTCGAAGGTTGTGGGCAACGATCCGGTCGTAGAGTTTGCTATCAAAGATGTCGACATGCAGCCACAATAAACTGGAGCCAATCACCACTGACAACACCATGGCAATGGCCAGCCATAGTGGTTTGGCGAGCGGAATTGGTAGTAATACGCGCAGCTTGATCGAGTGCCACGCGTCGACTATTCGTCGTTGACCAGCCATTCGACAGTGTATTCGGTAACCAGGTCTTTAGGAGGCGGGATCCGCTGGAGCCGGTCGACGATGCACCGAGGGTAGTCGCCTATTGTGGCATCGGGTGCGGCGTTGACGTTGGTCTGTAGCGTGACTGGTCCAGTCCGCGGGAAAATCAGCCTGACGCCTGCGGTCGGCGCTTGACCGGTGCTGGCCCGGCAGAAGTCAACGAGTGGTTTATGTCGATCTAGCCATTGTCGGATCTTGTCCGTGTCAGGGTTCCCGAACGAGCGCATCGCGACTGCTGCGTTGATTGTGACGGCCTGTCGCATGGGGCGAATAGATTCGCTCACGCAAATCAGCGACGGTTCTGTCGCCGACCCACAACGCAGCACATTGCGAGCCCAGATACAAGATGAGTCCAGCGCAATGCGTTGCGGCCAGCTACCGCTTTTGGTTGGGTCAACGTGAAGGCCTACGGCATGCGTACCATTGTTCTCACAGCGTATGTGTGTCCGGCCAGCGTTGTTTGTCTCGGTTTCGCTGATCTCGATGTAGCCTCCTGTATGAATCACCACGGTGCCGCGCCCGACAGCGTCACGGTTGCCTCCACAGGCTGCTCGGTTTTCGAAACGATCACTGTTGGAGCGGTCGATCAACCATAGCATGCAGTTGTCGGCACAGTAAGCGCCAGCTGAAGACATAAAGATCAGTAAGCCAACACAAGTGCATGCTATCCGTCGACGTTGGTGCCGAAACTGATTCGGGTTGGCCATTTTCGCCCCTTGCATGACGGTTGATCTGACCGATATTTGCACTGAATTTGGCTATTGGATAGGTAGATCATCTCGTTACCACTGATAATCAATGTACTCAGGCACGCGAAGTCGACTAGATGACAAGCACAGCATTAGTGCCTCCAAAGTCAAGTGTGCGTATAGGCCAGACGTACAGGATGCCACAATCGCGGTGCTTTCCCTGCTGTGACTTACGTCAGCCATCAACAGATGTGAGATTTAGGCTCAAATACATCACATGAACTCCAGAATTATGCAACACCGCCAACTAGCCTAAGTTCTCGTAAGGCAGTCGCCAACGCGTTATTGATATGCATGTCAGCAATTTTATTTCACTCATCATAGTGCATTTGCCTGCGGCATAACATTGCAAAACTGCATTTACCACTTGTTGGCCGGTAGGCAATTGGGAGACACAAAATGGGTTCCTAGGTGTCGAGGAAAAGCGCGAAACAGCCGAGGTACGCAATGCGGCGGGGGACTTACCAATGGTGCGACCAATGTTGAGGATAAATCGGATCGAATCGGACGCATGGCCGGGCGTTATGATGGAAAAACAAGCTGGGGTAGCTGGTACGCAAAGCTCGTGGTACAGCAAGGCCGGTCTGACAAAGACAAATACATGACTGAATCCAATGGTGCCGGCGCCATCAATAAACACGTGCAGGAAGACGAAAGAATCCGGGAGGACCAGATTTACGCCGGCGCGGGCATTGCGCTTTACTTGGGCAAACATCTACTAAAAGCCGGTGTTGAACTCGACTACGACAAACGCAGGGTTGTCGCCGAAGCCAACAACATGACGACGCCGTTGTCACTCAAAACACCAGGCGCCAATGACCTCTGCACCATCGAAGAGGTGACATCCATCCTCTATTTGCAAGACGAGTAGCGTATCACCGATGCCCATTGGCTGACATCCGGCATCCGTTACGAACGCATTGCACGCAATGCCACGGACCGTAACGGTCTGGCCGACATCGCGCCCAACCCGTCGATGCACTATCGCTGGGCTGTGGCCAATAACACCAACCTACGCGCAAGCATTGCGCAAACGTTCAGATTGCCCAAGTTCGACGACGTCAATCCGTGGGTTACCCAGGCAACAGGGGCTGGCGCTGGCGCTGGCACGCTGACAAACCTGGATAAGGGCGGCAATACCGAGCTGAAAGCCGAGCGGGCTACCGGCATTGAATTGGGGGTCGAGCTGTTCTTGTCAGACAATCGCGGTGTGGTCGGTTTCAATCTGTATGATCGCAAGGCCAGGGATTTCATCCAGAAAACCGCACGACAGGCAGGATTGCGTGCGCTTAGTCGAGCCCCCTTATAACGCAGGGCAGGCACGCTTCTGGGGAGCGGAACTGGATTGGTGCGTGCCCTTGTTGCGCAATGGCGCGTACGAGCTGACTTTCACCGGCAGCCATGCCGAAATGCGCGGCGAGGTATCCAAAGCCAGGACCGGTGGCAATGATGGCGTCAAAGACTTGCCGCCCCAGGTGACCAATGTGGGTTTGGACTGGCGCCATCATCCATCGAAATGGTCTGGCGGCGTCGCCATCAATCGTGCGCCGGCCTTTACAACAGATAGCCTGAATCCTGACGGGATCCGCGAAACCAAGCGTCGGAACGCGTCAACACTGCCAGGTTGAATGCCAACAGCGCCGTCAATGCGGCGGAATCCAAGGTTGAACACTCGAAGGCAACCGTCTTCATTGCATTCGAGAGCCGTTTTTAAATCAGACGATAGCGGAGACCATGCAATGAAACACACCATGCGCAACTGGCATACTGGGGGCAGCCTCGTCTTAGGACTGCCACTGATGCTGGTCGGCTTGACTACGGGCTCGTGGGCGGTCGAGCTACGCAGTCATGTCAGCACCGGCTACCACGGCCGTCACAGTAAGGCGGTCGAGTACCTGAAGGTGGTAATGGAATCGCTCGACAATCCGGACAGACGGCGGGCTCGTCCTGTGCGCGGTGGCGGAGGCTTACGGGGGTTGAGTACGGTGGCAGCCGGGTCGCTTTTGAAGTGTTGCTGGCCAGCTTCAATTTGGCGCAGCCGGCGTTGATCCGCCTCGGGCAGCTGGTGTATTTTCTGGATGTGGGGGATTCCGCCCGCCGAGGCGATGGGCGTAGCATGTGTGCTGGCGGGGCTGCGCGACACCCTCGTCGACGACGATCAACTGCTTGCGGCCGCATCAGCATTATTTGACGGCATACAGGCCAGCTTCAATCAGGACACCAACTCAGTATGACCGCAACCGTTAAACACCCGGCCTCCACCGTCCCGGCCCCACCGACATTCATCAGCTTCTGGCAGGCCTTCCGGTTCTGGCTGAAGCTGGGCTTCATCAGCTTTGGCGGGCCTGCTGGCCAGATCGCCATCATGCACCAGGAATTGGTGGAACGCCGGCGCTGGATTTCCGAACGGCGCTTCCTGCATGCGCTCAATTATTGCATGCTGCTGCCCGGCCCCGAGGCACAGCAGTTGGCGACCTACATCGGCTGGCTGATGCACAGAACTTGGGGCGGCATCGTGGCCGGCGCGTTGTTCGTGCTGCCGTCGTTGCTGATTCTGATCAGTCTATCATGGGTTTACATCGTTTGGGGGGACGTACCGGTCGTGGCCGGCTTGTTCTACGGGATCAAGCCAGCAGTCACGGCCATCGTGTTGCAGGCGGCCCATCGTATCGGTTCCCGGGCGCTCAAGAACCATGGCTTATGGGTCATTGCCGCAGCGTCGTTCGTGGCCATATTTGC
Source organism: Chitinivorax sp. B (assembly GCF_005503445.1). Lineage (NCBI taxonomy): Bacteria > Pseudomonadati > Pseudomonadota > Betaproteobacteria > Chitinivorax > Chitinivorax sp. B. Next base: position 11,443 of record NZ_SCOH01000006.1, read on the forward strand.
GCTGAATGTACCGTTTCCGATCATCGTCGCTGCGGCGGCGCTGACGGGGTACATTGGAGGGCGCGTGGCACCCCAGCTATTTCAGGCGGGCAGCGGTCATGGCCAGGCAGGGGCATGTTACGGACCGGCCCTGATCGATGATGACACCCCGACGCCGGTGCACGCGCGGTTTCGCTGGCGCAGGCTCGCCTGGGTGATCGGAATCGGCGCCGCACTTTGGCTTGTGCCCATGGGGTGGTTGGCGGCCAGGTATGGCTGGCAACACACGCTCACGCAGATGAGCTGGTTCTTCACCAAGGCCGCACTGCTGACCTTTGGCGGCGCCTACGCTGTATTACCTTATGTGTATCAAGGCGCGGTGACCCACTATGGCTGGCTCAGCGCCACTCAGATGATCGACGGTTTGGCTTTGGGCGAAACCACCCCCGGTCCGTTGATCATGGTGGTAGCGTTCGTGGGTTTCGTGGGCGGCTACGGCAAGGCCTTCTTCGGGTCAGATGCGATGCTATTGGCCGGCATAGTCGCCGCTTGCCTGGTGACCTGGTTTACCTTCCTGCCGTCTTTCCTGTTCATTCTGGCAGGCGGGCCGCTGGTCGAATCGACCCACGATGATCTCAAATTCACCGCGCCGTTGACTGCGATCACCGCGGCGGTCGTCGGCGTTGTGCTCAATCTGGCCTTGTTCTTTGGTTATCATGTGTTGTGGCCACAAGGTTTTACCGGCGCGGCTGACGGGTTTGCCGCGCTGATTGCAGCGGCGGCTGCAATCACCCTGTTTCGCTTCAAACGCAATGTGATTCATGTTATCGCGACCTGTGCGGTGGCGGGCCTGCTCCTAAAAACCATGCTACTGTGAGGAACATAGCTCCCTTTGCGATGCCAGACGGCGATCGCTATGACATGTTGCAGCAGCAACAGCTGTCATCGGCACTGTCAAGTTGCTTCACGCATAACGTACTAAGGAAAGGCAAGCCGAGACGCATCATTGGTCACCATGTATGGACTGAGTATGGGTTTAGTTGACACCGGCACATGCGGCCGATGGCCTGGAGCAGACTGAAGCATGAAGAAATTGGATTGTTCCGGGGCGGTCTTGGCTGCCTTGGCGGCGGCTGTGTTATTTGGCGGCAGTACGCCGTTTGCCAAGCTACTGGTGGGCGAGCTGTCCCCGTTCATGCTGGCCGGCTTACTGTACTTGGGGAGCGGGATTGGGTTGGGCATCGTGCGCCTGGGTCGAGACCGGCGTTGGCAGCGGCCTGATCTACTTGCTGGCGAATGGCCTTGGCTGCTTAGTGCCATCGCCTTTGGCGGGGTGCTGGGGCCGCTGCTATTGATGATTGGGTTGGCCCATACCAGTGCTGCGACCGCTTCATTGCTGCTGAATCTGGAGGCAGTGCTGACTGCGGCATTGGCCTGGGGGGTGTTTCAGGAAAATGCCGATCGACGCATTGTCGTGGGCATGCTGCTGATCGTTGCTGGCGGGGTGGCGTTATCGTGGACTGACGCGGGCACGACAACCGCCGGGTGGGTGGGGCCGCTGGCCATTGCCGGCGCCTGCTTGGCCTGGGCTATTGACAACAACCTGACTCGTCGGGTTTCCGCTTCGGATGCGTTGTTTATCGCCAGCAGCAAAGGACTGGTGGCCGGTAGCGTGAATACCGGCTTGGGGTGGTTGCTAGGCGCTCCCTTGCCAGATGTCGACGTGGCCGTGTCCGCCATGGTGATTGGCTTGCTGGGTTATGGCGTCAGTCTGGTTCTGTTTGTGGTGGCCCTGCGTGGCCTGGGCAGCGCACGAACCGGTGCCTACTTCTCGACAGCCCCATTTATTGGTGCGGCCATTGCGATTGTGGCATTAGGTGAGGCAACCTCGTTTGGTTTCTGGCTAGCGGCGACATTGATGGGTATGGGCGTCTGGTTACACCTGACCGAGCGGCATGACCATGAGCACCAGCACGAAGCCCAGTTTCATAGCCATCGTCACACCCATGATGAGCATCACCAACATGACCATGACTTTGCATGGGATGGCTCAAAACCGCATACCCACCCACATCAGCACCTGCCATTACGGCATTCGCATGCGCACTATCCGGACATCCATCATCGGCATCGCCACGGCTAATGGATACGCCGCAAGGTAGGCGGGCAGTCAGACAGGCCACCACCAGAGCAGTGCACCGGTCATCACCAGATAGCGGGCGAACTTGCCAATCGCCATGTACAGTACACATGACCAGAACGGCAACCGCAGCCAACCGGCCACCGCACACAGTGGATCGCCAAAGACCGGCAGCCAAGCCAGCAGGCAGGCTTTGGTGCCAAATCGGGCGAACCAGCGCAAGGCACGAGCGTCAGGTGGCGGGTGATGACGTACCCGCTCATAGGTCCGCTCGGCAGCGGCACCCATCCACCAAGTCAGCGCGCCACCGAGCGTGTTACCCGCCGTGGCCACCAGCATGGCAGGCCAGAACAGCGCAGGGTTCAGCTGGATCAAGCCGAATACGGCCGGCTCCGAGCCCATGGGCAGCAAGGTGGCAGAAAGAAAGGCCATCACGAATACAGTACTCAGCCCATACTGCGGTAAGGCCAGGGTGGTGAGCAGTGCGCTCAGCCAGGCTTCCATGACGCCCACCGGTCAGCCACCTCTCGGCGCTACCCGGAAGCAATGCAAGCGCCAGTCCATTATCAGTGATTGCCATGGATGGATGGGACCTCCATGGCGAGGGGTGTCGCCAGTACTTTGTCGATGCGTTTCTCGTCCATGTCCACCACTTCAAAACGCCAGCCATGCCAATCCACATCGTCACCGGTCGCGGGCAGACGGCCCAGTAGTAACATGACCATGCCACTCAGTGTGTGATAACGCCCCCTGCCCTCCTCTGGCACCACCTTGAGCGCCAGCCGGTCTTTCATCTCCGGGATCGGGATTGCTCCATCCAGTAACCAGGAGCCATCCCCCCGTTGCACCGCCCAAGCGTCATCCGCATTGCGCGGCGTAAATTCGCCGGTGACTGCTTCCAGCAGGTCCTGCAAGGTGACGATGCCTTCGATCTCACCATATTCGTCGACGACGAATACCATCTGCATGGTATTGGTGCGAAATTGCTCCAATAACTCCATGCCATTGAGCGTTTCCGGGACATACACGCTGGGGTGTAGATTGGCAGTGAAGTCGGGAATTTCACCCTTGGCCACAAAAGTGAGCGCCTGTTTGGCATGGATCACACCCAGCACATGATTGAGTCCGCCATCGCATACCGGGAAGCGGGCGTGTTCCGATTCGATCAACCGTTGCAGATTGTCGGCTGGTGGTCGCTGAACGTCGAGGTAGACGATGTCCGAACGCGGGATCATCAGCGAACCGAGCTTACGGTCGTCCAGCCGGAACACGTTGCGAACCATCTCGTGCTGATGCTGTTCGATGACCCCGGCTTCGGAGCCTTCTTCCAGCATGGCGTGGATCTCCTCCTCGGTGACGCCGGCCGGCAACCCCTGTCTGACGCCCATCAAACTCAGCAAGGTGTGGGTCGACACGGTCAGCAGCACCACGAACGGGCGGGTGAGCAGCGCCAATACCTGCATGGGGTGTGCTACCAAGCGAGCCACCCGTTCTGGGTTGAGTTGCCCCAGCCGTTTAGGGACCAGTTCACCAATGACGATCGAGATGTACGTTACCACGATCACCACAGTGGCAGTGGCGCCCAAGCTAGCGGCTGGTTCCGACATCCCCAATGATTGCAGCCAGTCCGAGAAGGGGGCGGCCAGCACTGCCTCACCAACAATTCCGCTCAGGATGCCAATCGAGGTAATGCCGATCTGGATGGTGGACAGGAACTTGGTGGGGTCTTCACCGAGTTGCAAGGCGACCACTGCTGCCTGGTCACCGTCAGCAGCCAGTTTCATCAGTCGGGCCTTGCGGGCCGTGACCAGGGCGATTTCTGACATGGCAAAGATGCCATTCAACATGATCAGACCAAACAGGATCAAGGCTTCCATGATTGTATTCCTGGCAGGCAGTGCATGTAATACGGCCAGCGATGTGATCGGTCGGCCAGATGGGTACAGGTCGGCAAGTCGACCAGTTGAGTCACTGGTGAGGTAGGCCAATGGAAGTAAAGGGGAAGTTCCTGACAACATCGACAACTGGGACTGTCCATAAAGGACCGGGTGCAACCCGGAATTTCCTCGCAACGTTGCGGAACTTCATGCTACGAAACCGGCTTATCGATGTCAACGGCGCGGCACGGTAAAGATGTCCTTTGGGTCATTCGGCACCAGAATTCAATGGAGAAAGATACTGTCAAACAATCGCAGTACATCTTTATCGACTCACTCGGCAGCTCTATCACAATGAATCACGACAACAAGCGCTAATCCGCGGTGTAGGCGGCGCAAGCCGCCTACACCGAATCGGACCATTGCCTAGCGAGGCTACATGGGACGACTTGGCCAGGCTGGGCTAGGCAACTTACAGACCCATGCTGGCCAGCATCAGGAAGGTGGCAAACAGCACAAAATGGGTCAGGCCCTCGATGGCCGCCAGTCCCAGAATGGCATTGATGTCCAGCATCACGGCGGAATACGGGATGCAACACGTTGCATGGCCAGCCAGTAGCAAGGCCGCCGGAACCGCCCCGCGCCCATATCGGCAAGCCGGAATAGGCCTCAATCGCCAACTGTAAAAGTGATTGAACCGGTTGTCTGCTGGCAGGCGCGAGACCGGTCAACCACGATCAGCAGCAACGACAAAGTAACCCTCGCCAGCCCCACATAACTCAAGTTGGTCGCCAATGGCACAGGTCTAATGCTCAAAGATGGCAACAGCACCATTTGCTGCCAGAAGGCGGCGGTGCTCAGGGCCACCCTGACGCAGCAGCTGGGGCCGATGGGGGTACAACATGTAGCACCGCCGCCACTACAAAGCAATTTGGCGGTCTGCCCGCTCAAGTTGACGGATGCCACCGCCAGAGGGCTATCTGCACGGCAGATACGGGCTGAAGCCGAGGAACCAGTACGTGAGTCGTCGCATGCGAGCAGGCTGGAAGTTTCGCAAACTGGACGACGCGATCGGCAATTACATTCAGGTGCTGTGGCTCCCAAAAATCTTCGGCGAGTGGTTCCTCGACGTTTGGAAGCTGTATCTGTGTCCGCTACACGCGGCGCCCAAGGCGCACCCGTTCGCCTCTGTGGTATGACATGGGCCAGATCAAGGCAAGCCACTGTCAATGGACGCTTTCATCCGGCCACCAGCGCACAGTGCACCGTATTGGCCTCGACGCCGCCAGGCTGAATGAGACGACCGCTCGCGGCCACCCCCATGCCTACGGGCAGTGATACGGGAATCCCTGCCGACCTTCAAACAGTTATTGCTGCCAAGAATGCAGACGGATTTTTATTGAGAGCCCGAAGTCCAAGCGATCGCGTAAGCACGCCTTCACTCCCCCGTGATCGACACGTCAGCAAAGTGAAGGGCGTGCTGTCAGCGGGCTCCGTCGCGATTCGCCGATGGTGTTATATGCAGCAATTCCATGAAGTCGCCAGGCACCGGGAAAACGATGGTATTGGACTTGTCGCCCGCGATACCTGTCAGGGTCTGCAAGTAGCGTAACTGCATGGCCTGAGGCCTGCTGGCGAGGATGTCAGCCGCTGCCAACAGCTTTTCCGACGCTTGCAATTCCCCCTCGGCGTGAATGACCTTGGCACGTCGCTCACGCTCCGCTTCGGCCTGTCTGGCGATGGCGCGGACCATGGATTCGTCGATATCGACATGCTTGATCTCGACATTGGAAACCTTGATACCCCAGGCATCGGTCTGGGCATCCAGCGCTGACTGGATATCCTGATTGAGGGTTTCGCGCTCGGCAAGCATCTGATCCAGCTCGTGCTTACCCAGCACTGAGCGTAGAGTGGTTTGCGCGAGCTGGCTGGTGGCGGCCATGAAATCCTCCACCTGTAAGATGCACTTAGCCGGATCGACGACGCGGAAATACACCACTGCGTTCACTTTTACCGAGACATTATCACGCGAGATGACGTCCTGACTTGGCACGTCGAACACGACCGTGCGCAGCCCCACCCGTACCATCTGCTGGATACCGGGCAACACCATCACCAGACCAGGTCCCTTCACCCGCCAGAACCGGCCAAGCATGAACACCACGCCGCGTTCATACTCACGCAGAATGCGGAAGCTCGACGACAATAACAGCACAATAACCAACACGACCATCAGACCACCGAGCTCAAACATCGTTGCCCTCCTTTTGGGGATTGATCGGTTCCACGGCCAGGGTCAAACCATGCCGCATGACGACCCTGATCTTTGTGCCACGCACCAAGGGTACCTGGCTTTGTACGCGCCACGTCTCACCCTGTATGCGCGCCCAGCCGCCGCTTTCGCCCGGGGCGATATTATCCAGGGTCTCACCCTCACTACCGGCGAGCGACTCGTCACCGGTGAGGACGGGCCGCTGCCGTGCTCGCAGCGCCAATGCACCGATGGCAAAGCTGAACAGCGCCGAGACACCGGCCAGCGGCGCAATCAGCACCAGGGAAACCCCATAATCAGGTAGGTCGGTATCGATCAACATCACTGAACCGAGCACGAAGGCAACAATCCCACCCATGCCCAGCGTACCGAAGCTGGGCAAAAACGCCTCTGCCACCATCATGGTGATGCCCAGTATGAGCAATGCCAAGCCGACGTAGTTAACTGGCATCAGTTGCAATGCGAACAGCGCCAGTAACAAGCAGATGCCGCCAACCACACCAGGGAGCAGCATCCCGGGGCTCATGAATTCATAAATCAGGCCATAGATGCCCAGCAGCAGTAGGATATAGGCGACGCTCGGCTCACCGATGACGGCGAGCAAGCGGGTGCGCCAATCCTGTTCCACGCGGGTAACGGCCAATTCGGCAAGGCTCAATGTTATGTCCGCTTTGCCCATTGCGACTTTGCGGCCGTGAAGTTGTTTGAGTAGGTCAGCCAGGTCAATGGCGATGACGTCAATCACTCGTTCCTGCAATGCGGCCTCAGCGGACAGGCTCTTGGCTTCGCGTACTGCACGTTCCGCCCAGGCTGCATTGCGTCCACGCAACTCCGCCAGGCCGCGGATGTAGGCGGCGGCATCATTGACTGCCTTATTGGTCTTGGCATCCGGCAATGGGGGAGCAGACTTTTCCGCTTGCTTGTCTGGCGGCTTACCTGGGGCACCAGCCGGCATCAGTTCCACCGGCGTTGCCGCACCCAGATTGGTGGCTGGTGCCATGGCGGCAACATGGCTGGCATAAAGTATGTAAGTACCAGCGCTGGCCGCGCGTGCACCGGGTGGTGAAACGTAAGTGGCCACTGGCGTATCGGATGCCAGGATGGCCTTGATAATGTCACGCATCGACGTATCGAGACCACCAGGCGTGTCCAGTTCGATCACTACCAGACGGGCGTGTGCCGCATTCGCTTTGTCGATACCACGCACCAGGTAATCCGCGCTAGCCGGGCCAATGGTGCCTTGCACCGTCAACACCTGGATACCCGCCAGCGTGGGCAAGCTGATCAACAGGCCAATCGAACACCACAACAGACGGCCAGCCCTCACGATGAGCGCTAACAGACTATTCACACAGCCTGTCTTGGCGTACGGGCCGCTTACCCGTCGTGGCATCATGATCAACGATCCTTAACTGGTGACCAGGCACGGTATCGGTATAGCCGGGCCGTATAGGTGAGTGCAATGTCAACGATGCTGGGTGCCGTCATGTCGGTGGTTTGGCGACGACGCGGGGTAATCGGCAATACGGTGACAGCACCGATGCTGGTGTGGGACAGTGCCAGTGCGTACAGTGCAACACTGATCGACATGGCCAAGGTCTGACCATGATAGCCCACCACCCTGTGCTCAAGCCAAGCGGGTTTAATGCCGTGAGCTAACTAGCATTCTTGACAAGCTCAATGCTACCCGGGACGAACAAAAGTGACTGAGCGCCTACAGACTGCGCCCAGTCCGATCCCAGCGTAGTTTCTACCTATTAGGCATAGCAGAATTCGACAATTGATCAACGCCAAGTTCATACTTTCATGGTACGTTGTCAGGACGATCCACCAAGCGGGATATTGACGATCTTGATTGCGCATGGCCCGACAGGTTTGCCGCAGGCAAGCCTGCATCGTTTCCGGTTCTGTTGCATTAACTCCCATTCAACGGCCAGTAAGTCTGGCCACAACAGGTAGGCAAGGCGATGTTGAATGCGAAACGGTTCCGATTTCCAGTGGAAATCATCCTGCAGTGTGTCCGCTGGCACGTGGCCCCTTCGTTCAGCGATCGGCAGATTGTTGAAATGATGGCAGAGCGAGGCATTCAGGTTGATCCTAGTGGCCTGCGTCGCTGGGCGGTCAGCATTCCATCAGCCAATAGCCACCACCTTGTCCGGCACCGCATCTGGATGGGCGATGTTGATCCTGAAAGGACATTCCAATGAGCATGGGCGGCGATTTTTACGCGATGACAGACAATCAGCTGGACGATCTTTTGTCGGGCGAACTGAATTACAGCGAGTTCCTACATAACGAACTCGCTGAGGCTCCATCTGACCAATTCACCAAGGGTGAACACGTTTGGTATGAGATCACCATGCTGCTGAAGGAGGAATCAGTCAGCGGCTACGACCACACCGATGCAATTCCCGAACAGTCCGGTTATTCCTACGCCAACGAGGTTCAGTCGATTGCAGCCGAGTTGAGCAGACTCGATCGCGAAACATTGGAGCGGCGCTTTGCCGAGCGCGCTGCTGGTCTAGGTACACGGGAGTCTTTTGAAACGGTGTACCCGATTCTCACCGGGGTCATTGAATTCTTTCAGCGCGCGGCCAGTCGGCAACAAGCCGTTCTGTTCCGCGTCACCTAAGTTTCTGACAGGGCATACTGCATCAGGGTAGAGCCCTGCGCCTTGTCAGCAATGCAAAAGGCAAACCGCGCCACATTCAACGTAACCGTACTGGCCAATCACAAGTGGCGTCAAACTGTGTCCGGTGGGTAGTCGATTACCCGGGCCTAACTGACTGTAGGCGCCGGATGCTCATGTGGTTTACAGGTAAACCATCAGATTGATAATCGGCGTCAACAGCTGCTGACGACTCAAATACGGAAGCGTTTGACGATCGTTTGTAGTTTATCTGCCAAGTTTCTCAGGTTGCCTGCCGTGAGTGTCGTTTCGTCGACCATGTGTGAATTGCTTTCCGACAATTGCGCAATGCGCTCCATGTGATTGGCGATCTGCATGCTGGCTGTACTTTGCTCTCGTGTGGCCACCGCAATTTCCTGCATGTGCTGGTCTGCCTGTAGCGCACCAGCACTGATCGCAGACAGAGCGGTGACGACTTGGTCGGTCAAGTCGACTCCCCGTTCGACAATCTGCGCATTGTTGGCAATGCTGTCCATCGCGTTACGTGTTTCGGAAATAATCGCATTGATAGTACCAGTGATCTCCGTGGTGGCCTGGCTGGTGCGTTCCGCCAGTTTACGCACTTCGTCAGCCACCACCGCGAAACCACGCCCTTGTTCGCCAGCACGAGCGGCTTCGATTGCTGCATTCAGTGCGAGTAAATTGGTTTGGTCGGCAATGTCGCGAATGGTGTTTGTGACGTGGCTAATGGCTGCCGATCGTTCGCCCAGTTGACCGACCAATGTACCCATGACATTGACCGATCTGGATATATCCTGCATCTCTGCCTTGGCTTGATTAGCGAGCTGCTTGCCATCCTGCGACAGCTGATGTGAATGCTGCGATACATCTGCTGCATCTTTCGCACGTGTTGCCACTTCACCGACACTGGTGGTCACCTGCTCCACTGCGGCAACGGTCGCACCGGCCAGGTCGTTCTGCTGGACCGAGACTGACGAAACCTCTGTTGCTGCCGACGCCAAGCGATTGGCTTCGTCAGCCACTCGATTCGACATCTCTTGAATCTCCTGGATGACACTACGGAAATTTGCGACGAGGCGATTGAAAGTTTGCGACACTGCAGCAATTTCGTCGTTACCCATAACGGGCAGTTCGATTGTAAAGTCCCCATCTCGTTGAACACGCTCCGCACCGGCAACAACGGAAGCTGCCGATCGAGCAATTCGCCGTGCGATCAGAAATACTGCCAGCACAACCAAACAGAATCCAGCCAGAATTGTAAACCCAACATAGTTGATCCCTTGACTGATCTGATGCTCGACGTCGTTCAATGGCACTGATACCGCGATCACACCGCGCACATCGCCTACCTTCCAGTCTCGTTTCGGTGATTCGGGATGCGCGTTGTGGCAGGCGACGCAGCCGGCTTGCATCACATCGGCCACTGCATAGCGGGCAAAAAGCTGCTTGTCTATTTTGGCCAACGTGTACTGGGGTGTTTTGGGATCTTGTTCCAACGATGCCAGCGCCTTCGTTTCGAAGTCATCATATTTCTCTGTTGCAGCTCGATGCGGAAACGGATGGCGGCTGTACAGCCGAACCGACATGCCGGCACTATCATGCGCAATGGCCTCACCCAATACTTTGACCAGCGTTGCCGGTAACGGCAGGGTATTGGCCTTTGTCATGAAATCATAATCCACCTGCATGCCGGATTTTTTGGCTCGCGGTATGATTTCGCCAGTATAGAATTTTCGGAGTGTCACCATTTGACCAGCCACTGCTTTGGCGGTCGACAACCCTGCACCATGGACTGTGGTTTCGCGGACGTAGCTTAGAATTGCCAATGTGCCGAATAGCATACATAGGCCTACCAAAAGTACTGGTATGATCATTTCCCGGAATACAGATTTCCCAATCGTCTTCGGCATCATCTCAACAATCCAATACGCAAATGTCAGCGCTATTGCAGACCACGCTCATCACGCTGTATCACCCGGTGGTCCCAATGAGTTGTAATAACCTTGTCCGGCCCTATCGATCAAACGGTTGGTCATCCCAACATATCGCTCAGGTCAAGCAGCTCCACACTCAATTCATGGCAAATACTTGGTTTCTGATGGCGTGAATCACACTATATATGCTTCACCATAGTTGTAATGACAGAAGCGTTCAAGCGACTTAATCCACCAAGTTGCTGACATGGCAGGCACTATCTGGAAAGCCCAATCGCCTGATTGCGAAACAGACGACCGCGTCGAGGCGCGGTTGCTTGCAACCTGTTCCGGCCAGAAAGCACGTCAAGTACAGGCTCGGCCGGTTTGAAGTGCAGTTCGCAATGCCCAGATTGATCAAAGTGGATCATTAGGTATCGATATACCAGCACCTGCACCCGAAAATGCGCAACCTCCTCGCACGTGGCAAGCGCCAGTGACATCAAGGTATATGTGCCGCCGCGCCGATCAAGTCGCATCATCCGAACCGTGTGCTCCTGCTCTATAATCAATACCTTACTTCATCGATTATAGTAATCATTAAATTTTATATTTCGTATACTTACATATTGAATAGGCAGATTCTTGATACAGGCAGAAGCGATGAAAGTACTGGTACTGCTCTGGCTGGTGATGGCAACCAGGGTATATGGTGTGGAAGTAGCGATGGCGTTTGGCGAGAAGATTCCCCCCTTCTGCTTTCCTGCCACCAATTCCGGGATAGAACTGGAGGTCATTGGAGAGGCATTGGCCTATCGAGGGCATGTCTTGAAGCCCCGATACTTTCCGTTGGCCCGCGTCCCCATTGCATTCAAATCAAAACGCGTCGACGCCGCAATGACCGACTTGGGAATCAATTTGACGGCTACCGGCGCCTATTACGGTGACCCGGCCGTCACCTATGACAACGTCCTCATCACCTTGCTGCATCGGCAGATCATCATCAGCAAACCGGAGGATCTGCAAGGGTTGCGGGTAATTTCCTTTCAGGGCGCCATCAAGCGCTACCCCGCTTGGCTCAATGCGGTAAAACGGGCGGGCAATTATTTCGAGCACAATGATCAGGCCGTGCAAGTCAGAACACTCATGCGCGGACACTATGATGTCGTGCTCAGCGACCGGAACATTTTCAAATACTTCATGCTTCAGCTGAAACACGAAGAGGGTGATGTGTTGCCGATTCAAGAGCATTCATTCACTACGATTGACCCGAAGGATTACCGACCGGTATTTCGCAGTCGCGAAGTGCGGGACGACTTCAATGCAGGACTAAAGCATTTGAAAGAGACTGGGCGATATCAAGCTATTTATGACAAATATTTGACGGAATGAGTTTGGCTGATCAATCCATCAACTTGAATCACATACTGCAACCCGCAAATCGGGGGTATGGGGTCAGTCGAAATAGCGCTGCAAATCTTCAGGAATCGGCATGGGCATGAATGGGCTGACATTGGCGCCGCCGGTATTACCAATGGGTACACGGCCAATGGCCGATCCCAATCCGCCACCAACAATCCGAATCACCTGCCCAACGACTTCACGCCGGTCACGCCGTTGCAAGCCAATTCTCAGCATCCACACATGGCTGATGATATGGGGCCAAACATAACGCTGCCCCAGAATGTGGGCACGTTCCAGATGGGAAAATGCAACATCAAACTGTTGCAGCCCATATGCCTGCTTCCCAGCAGTCATTTCAGCATCAAATGCCGTGCCAAGTTTCATTGGCATGGCACGAAACCCGTGCGTCAACTGCTTCATTACCTAGTATGCCTTGTCATGAATTGAGGACCCGTCTTGGGTCCACTACCCTAACACATGCTGCCAAACAAGTAATGTACTCTGCCGCCCCGGCTCGGGCATCGCCAGCTCGCAATCAGCCCTCAACCAATGTCTCACGCAGCCTTGGCACCGTAGGCATGTTACGAACATGAAAACGCACCATGCGGATACCGGCGGCGGCGACAGCCCTATCCTTCTTCTCATCTGCGGCTTGGCGATCAGGCCGTTGGTGAGATGCATCATCCAGTTCAATAGCTGCAACGATGGAGGCATCCCGATTGCAGAGCACGAAATCCACACTCATCCGACTGATGCGGTTGAACCAATATTGTCGATCTGCACCTTTGCGAATACCCAGAATGCGGGACAAGCCGACTTGAGCTAGAACAATATGATCCGGAAAAGCTTGGGTCAGCCGAAAATAGAGAATCTGCTCCGGCTCAGACATGGGTTTTTGCGCAATGAACGGCCACGACTCTTCCCGCTTCCGACCGGAGCCGAGCAACAGTCTCAATGCAGCCAGTACCACCACCGCAACCGCACCCCAAATCACAATATCTCGCATATCACATCCAAAAAAGCGGCCGATACTAAAGCGCTATCTGAAAATCTTCAAATTCTTTTGTTTCCGCGAAAATAACCGACGGCAGGCCAAACTAACCTGTGCAACATGGCCTGGACATCATCACCGAGTCAAACCGTTCAGAAGGCAGGGTGTTGCATACATTGGATTGAGAGTGAAGATGCCTTGACCTGCAAACAGATGCACAGTCGGACCCGCAATATGATCCGGCAGAGACTCCAAGGCCGATAAATTCACCCAGATATGGTGCTGCGCGGCGCTGGCGCTGCATCCATTCGCTCGGCAGGATAAGGACGCAGAAATTGCCGTGCCATTACAGGGTTCCTGCAACTCAACCAAGCCTGGTAATCTTCTGGCGGCACGATAACCAACATGCGTTTCTCGTCCAGTGGCTTATGAAATCGCCGCATCAAAGGGTGGTCATCGGCATTGATGGTGATTTGGGTGAATGCGCAATCAATTCCGCCGTCTTCGCGAGCCCAGGTGCGCCAGATTCCGGCAACAGCGAAGATGCTGTCGTCAACCATGCCGATTCGCCAGCGCACGTGCGAACCTGATTCATAATTGGGTTCATACAGGTATTTCACAGGTACCAAGCAAAACTGGCAGGCCTGCCAGAAAGGCTTGTAGTTACGTAAGGTACCAATGGTTTCCGATCGCGCATTCATGGTTGACAGCTTGTTGACACCTGGCGGTTTCCACATTTGCGGAACCAGGCCGTAACTGGCAGGCACACAGATACGAGCACCATCGTCATCCAGTAGCACAATGGGCGCCAGATAGTCTTGCCAGGTCTCCTCTGGCTGATTCTCAACGGGGTAATCCACCCCAAAATGGTGACAAAGTTCGCGAGACGTAGCTGTCTGAAAATTCACGCACATGGCCGAAATACTCGACCTAATGTGGCAAAGTCAGGCTTGACCGAATTTGTGACAACAACCAAGCGTCCGTAGCATAGGGTGGCCACTGCGCACTGACTGACCGGGCATGCTGCATCAACGCCAGCATGGCCTGTTTGGACATACCGCCAAAGGTGCCACGATCGGTCAAGCCCTGCACCACCGCAGCAGCCTTGACGCCACCGAGCCATTGCATGGCCGCCATGAATGTCCAGCCAGGGCCGATACGCGACACTACCTGATCGTTCAGTATATCAACGTCCAGAGCGGTGTTGGCACACGCCAAGGCAAACACGGCCAGCGCCCCAAATGTCTTGCGGGCATCGGTAATGGTGGGTGGGATGGGATTAACAAGCAGCGTTGCCTGCTCACAAGCAGTTTTCATTGTTCCTCCTGGCAGTATGGATGCCATGCCAATCTGATTGAGCAGGTCAACACAGACATCACGATAACTGTAATTATAAACAGCCAATCAATCAAATGCCAATTGGGCGCACTCGCAGCTAGCTGAACTTGAAATCAAGCGGCTCGATTACGCTGTATTGAGTCTATCAGGACGGCTGCCGGCAACTCCAGACAAAACAATCCGCTTCATCCAAAACAGCCGATGAAGGTTGTAGATCTTGTTGACAAGCGGTAGATTGCCCGCCTGATTCAACGCCCGAACTGGAAAGGTATGGTTCGCATGTAACCGACCGTATCCAATGGGCTTTTCGCATAAGAAGCCACCAGATCGGAAGCGCGGCTGGCACTGGTCAGTTCAATGTGCTGAAAAGCAACAACCAGCATCTGGATAGCAGCATCAATTGTCAAGTTGTTGGCATTGGCAAACTCGCGCAGTTGACTGGCCGTTTGGCGGCTGAGGTCAACAGAGGAGCCGATACCATTGAGCTTCCTGCTTCTGCGCTTGCGTTCGGCCGGGGTCATGGCACGTGTGCCAATAGGTGGACGGCCACGCCGTTTCGGCACTGGCATGCCTGGGAGTTCCATGGTTTTGTCGTCTGCTGCTTGCTTCATGGATGGGGTCGTGAATTTTTTGCGGCGCGCATTGTAACACCGTTGGCGATAAATTATTCATTGCGTGACGGGCGCGAAAGCGGATCAAACCATCACATTGCCACGACACGTCATTGACCAACCTTGAATCAACATGACCAAGTCAACGGAAAGCAATCGATTAATCCTTATAAAACAAATCACTGAAATTTTAAGCAATTATCAATCCACGTTCGAGTGGAGCGGTTTGATGGATTGACAGGCAGTTACCAGTCATTGGATCAATCATTTGATTCCGGCCTGCATTGCATCAGTATTTGGGATACGTTGCCATCAGGATCGGCGATCCATCAATACCTTCATGCCCACGTACAGCATCTGCCGGCTGCTGCTTACCAGTGGCCGGGCCGGCCAGCAACATCAAGTGGCACCTTATCGGCCACGAGGCAAGCCGGATGAGCTATAGCCGCCCGTAGTACAGCAGATTGCCCGGCGATTGTGGATCGCTGCTGACGATAAATTGATAAGCCAATTGTTCGACATCGTGTAGGGTCAATCGGCCATCCTTATCAGCATCCATGGTGCAGAATGCATCCCAAGCACTGGCGCGCGAGCCGATAGCCACCAATAGGTTACGATACTCCTCATAGGTAATACAGTCGCTGCCATCATGATCAATCAAGTCCATGATGGCGCGACATGCCTGCTTCAATGAAGGAGATGGGCCATTGGCACTTTCGCAGGCATAGACCTGCCGTTCAAAGTAGCAAAGATAGTCGCTCAGTGACACCACTAGATCCCCATTGTGTTCGGTTGCTGCGCCTAGCCGCCAGAACAGCGCGGTACGGATATCGACCAGGTAGTGGGTTCGAGGATCGTTCTCGTCCCACCCAAATGCCTTGGCGACACGTCGGGCATGCTCCACAAATTCTTCCAGCGCCAGGAAGCCGTCGTGATTCTGATCGTAGAAATTGAACAGTGCCGTAAACTTCTCGACTTGAAATGGGGATAGATTGACAGCTTGCACTTGCTTATCAGAAGAAGCCTGATTACAAGGTAAAACAAGCGAATCCAGAGTCGTAGTGGTCGACATGATGACAAACCTATGCAGAAGTGACGGTGAAAGAAGTGGTAGGCCAGGCGGTAATGGCCATCTGGAGCAACGGACAACAACTGCAACGAACAAGACCCGATTGGATGGCAGGCAGACTAGATGCCAACACACGACAGGCATCCCCCACCATCAGGAAATAAGGTACGTCACCACGCTGCTTGGTTTGCAGCCCGGTGTGGGCAAACCCGGCAGACAAAGCCATCTGTAGCGACACGCCGCCATTCTCGGCCAGTACATAGCGCACCCCGTGGTGCCAGCCCCACAGTATGGCCAGCACGGTCAACAAATACCCCCAGCCACATCGACGATACTCGGGGACGATATACAAACCCAGGCCTTCGCAATATTGGCCGCGATCTGCCGAGGGCAGATTAGCCAATGGCCAACCTGTTTTTGATTCAAACAAGAAACGAACAGATGGATGTGGCAGGATGACACCTGTCATGCCGACAGGCTCGCCTGCGGGGTTGGTCAGCAGGACGAATCGCGCCGTTGGCAATTGCCGGGCAGAAGGCGATGCGACGATGGCATCGCCTTGGCTCTGGCCACGTTCCGCCATGCTGCGCTGCCAGAACTGATCAATCAACTGTAGATCAGCGTGTATGCCCGCCTCGTTTTGCCGCTGATCCAGGCGGACTACCCACTTGCCGTCATGACTCATCCTGCCTCCTGGGTTGATAGGTGCAGCGTGTCGATTCAGGTGGACGGGTCACGCCACACCCTGGCATTTACTGTAGCTGATTGGGTGGACGATTCAAGGCATGAGCTGTATATGACTATAACCCCAATACAGACAGCGGTCATCATTATTAATTTTTGCTTAATTGTGAATTCAAGCAAAGGCTCTTTTTCAATCCTTCTCAGCACGCCATCATTTGCGAAAATTTGTTTTCAACCATGCTGGCCTTTTCAATTTTGTCACATCATAACATCTGAATATCTGCAATTAAATATTTGATTGTCGGATCTTCCAAGCCCTCACCCCCATTCGGAGGACTTACCCTTCATGAATGCAGTAGTCGATGACACGCAATTAATTGCGCATGCCATTCTAGACATCATCTTCAAGCGCCGCCGCTTGCTGGCTGAAGAAGTTGACCTTTTGCCGGGCAGCATCCTTCCAGACGAACAGCGGCCACATCTGGAGAAAATTGCCGCCATGGTCGCAGCGCATCAGCCAATCGAGATGATCCTGCCCGCCTTCCCCGGCAAGTCGCCCAATCGCAACAAAACATTGGGCCAGTTGCCAGATCTGGCAGAACGGCACTCACTGGCCAATCTGCATACGATGCTGCAAGAGATTGCCAGCTTGTACTCCCCTGGGGGCATGATCCGAATCTGCTCGGACGGCTATGTTTTTGCAGACCTGGTCCGAATCCCGGACCCTGAAGTCGAAGGTTACGTCAGTGAGTTGGCGCGTCATACACGGCACTACTTCGGGGGCGCTTTTCAATACTTCGATCTGATCGATGCCTACCCAGACCTACCCTCAATGGACGCACGACGTGAAGAAATGTTGATCGACCATGCCGAGCCATTGCGCTGCCTACGCCTACGCTGCAGTGAAGAGCCAGAGGCAATTGCCATGTATCGCGGCACCACGCGCTTTTTGTTTGAGGATTATCAGGGGTTGGCAGACTTCGCGACCTGGAGCAAAACCCGCATCCAGCAACATGCCCGGACGATTGCTTACCGGGTCATCCAGCGCAGCAATGCCTGGAGTGCGCTACTGGAGCAACGTTTCCCGCACGCTTTGCGCTTGTCGATCCACCCGCAATATCGCATCTCGAAAAAGATCGGGATCAACATGATTGCAACGGATGACTGCTGGCGCACACCTTGGCATTCCGTCGCGGTGTGTCGGGCGGGCGAAGTATACCTGGAGCGGCGCAGTACCATTGATGAGAATCAGGCCGTACTGGTATTTGAACGCGGCCGGCCCTCTTATTATCAGTTGATGGCGGTTTGATCATGCATCAAGTACATGCAGTGCTATTTGATCTTGACGGCACATTGATTGACACGGTCGACGATATTCACGCTGCAGTGAATCGTCTATTGATTCAATTCAACAAGCCAACCATTTCGCTGATGAGCTGTCGTCAGTTTATCGGCCATGGCACCGTCAATATGCTTGAACAGCTGTTGCCAGACCTACCTGCCGATATGTTTGATGCACTTCATCAACAGTATCTGGCTGATTACGAATGCCATGTGGCTGTGCATTCCCGGCCCTTTCAAGCAGTACATGCACTATTGGCCGACTGCCAAGCATGTGACCTCTCTCTCGCCGTCGTGACCAACAAACAGGATGGCATGGCCAAAAAGTTGTTGGCTGCACAACTACCCGACATCCGGTTTGATTTTATTTGCGGCGCTGCCGCCCAATGGCCCAACAAACCTGCGCCAGATGCTGCTTTATACATTGCAAGGCAGTGGGGGATTGCACCTGCACATTGCCTGTTGATCGGCGATACCGTCTGCGACATCCACACTGCACGCCATGCCGGCATGGTAGCAGGAGCCGCCCTTTGGGGTTACGGCAAGGCTGATGCGTTGCTGGCAACCGGGCCCGATCTGGCTTTCTCATCCCCAACGCACTTACATCATCACCTGCAACGTGGCGCGTTTCCGGGGCTGACTCGCCACCAATCACTTCCAGCTTAAAGGACCCTTTTCATGAATATGCAAGACTTGCGTCTAGTCGAGCACATTGTGGCGTTGCTGAACCAATATCGCGTGCCTGCAGAACAAGATCGCTTTGAAACAATTGGGCGGACGTTGTTAACTGATCAAGTAGTTGGGTTCGTCAATCGATCTGCCCCCCTCTTGTTTATTCTGCCGGGCTTTCCGTGCAAATCACCGAACAAGACCGCCAAGTCCTTCGGCACCCTGCCAGACCTAGGCGAAGCCCTGGCCATTCAGTACCTTGATGCAATGTGCGCCCAAATCAAACGCCTATATCCGCCCGGCATTGAGCTGACGATACTCAGTGATGGCACGACCTTTGCCGATTTGGTTGATGTCAGTGAAGCCGACAAGAATGCGTATCGAGCACGGTTACGAGATCTGGCCGTAACGGAGTTTATTCGCTGGGCTGACCTGGGTGACTTGCTTGAGCAAACTTTGCCCGATGCCGACATGGTGAAGCTTCTGACCCGGCAGGCCAACGGCAAACCTGGGTCTTTGGCACGATTCAAGGACGAAGTGGCCGCCAATGAAACCCTGAGTGCCACTCACGACAAACTGTGCGGCTACCTGTACAACGATGTCCGCGTTGCCCGATTGAACGAGGGCAATCAGGATGCCTTTATGGCCCAACTTGCAGAAAACGCCTACGCCATGATGTTCCGTGGCCGAGCGTTGAGCGCGCATATCGAACGTCGTTACCCGCAACATATCCGCCTGTCTGTGCACCAATATGACAATAGCGGCCCCAAATTTACCGTGAGCTTGTTTAAGGGTGCAACGCGGGTGATGCTACCCTGGCACAGTGTGCCACAGCGTGATCTAAATGGCGGGTTCCGATTATTGCCACATGCCCAGATCAATCGTGAACTCTGCGTGCAGGCCACATATCAGGGCCAGCCGTGGTGCTACCTGCAGGTAGATGATCCGCTGCTGACACAATTCAGCTATCGCATCATCAAAGCCCCTCGCTTTGGGTTGGAGATCATCAATACTACACAGCTCAGTCTGGCCATGTTCAATGTCACTTTTCTGACTGGGCTGGCGCAGGATTTCGGTTTTGTGCTGTTTCGCAATGCCCGTTTTGACGACGCTGCTGCCCTGATCACACTTAGCGAGCGGTTCACCGGCATCGACCAGCGTCAAATTGGGGAGGCAGTCAAAGCCCAAGACAAGCTCAACGGCCTCACGCAAGCCACCAGGCAGGTCCCCAGCGCTGATGTCGCTGGCCATCCCAGCTTGACTGCCCGGCAAATCTTTTTGTATTGCAAAGCCCCCCTGGCAACGGACGCGGGGCAGACCGCCTTGGTGGATAGCCATACTGTGTTGCGGCTGGCGGGCGAGGCAACTACTACCCAATGGCGTGATATTGCGCTGACCTATGACACCGGACTAACCCATGCTGATGGTTCGTCACTCACCCACCCATTGATTCAGACTCACCCCAACACGGGCGAGCTAATCCTGCGATATCAAAAAACCAGCAAGTCGGCATTTCAGAAATTCACCGTAACGGCACAAGGTCTGGACCAGGTCGGTACCGACATGCTGATCGACAAGCTGAATACACTCTGCCATGACCCACGGTGCAGGCTAGTTCATGAATGGCAGGCCAACGATCTGTTACTGATCGACAACCTTTGTACTTTGCACGATCAATTGCCTCTGCCTGAACAATCAGACATGCAAACGTTCTGGCGAGTGCAGATCCCTTGATTGTGTCACTATCAACCACCAATCCAATCGCACAAAAGGCCCATTTCATGGGCCGCATCGGTATCCGGCCAGGTTGTTGAGGCCAGTGACGCGAGGCCTCTATGCATGGAAGTTGACATCAAGTACAGATTGCGGCGATCCCGCATCTTCAACTCAGGCTGGAGGGCTTGGGCACCGCCATTCGTGCCTATGGTCTGACGTGGCGTGATCAAATGGCCGACAGCCGATCCCGAATGGCTTCAATCGCATAATTGACTTTGGCAGGCAGCCCCTCCCGTCGATGGGTCATGACATACAGCCGCATTGGTGGAATCTGCCAGGCCGGCAGCAGATGCACCAATGCACCACTTTCCAGCTCTTGGCGAATCTCCTTGGCCGGCTGCAAGCTCAGGCCCAGGCCAGACATCACAAATTGCCGCAAGGACAGCATGCTGTTGCTGCATAGTCGAGCCGAGGCCATGACTGTAGCTTGACGACCATCCTCATGGCTCAGTGTCAATTGCAAGGGTTGACGATCATGGTCCAGCGCGACCCAGTCATGCTGTGACAACTGCTCCGGCGACTGTATGGGCGGGTGCCGTGCCAAGTAACTGGGCGCTGCACACAATGCCATGTTCCAGTCGGTGATGTAGCGGGCGACCAGGCTGGAATCATTCAATTCGCCAATACGTATAGCCAAGTCGATGCGGCTCTCCAGCAGATCGATCACTTCATCATGAAAAAACAATCGCAACCTCAGCTTCGGATAGGCATCCAGCAAGGGGGCCAACGCATCGGCAATCAAATGCCCAGAAAAACCGATTGGTGCTGCGATGCGTAACTCCCCGACCGGGACATGACGCAACTCCTCCAACAGCAAGTCGGCCTCCTCCACTGCCTTCATCACCTGTCGGCAACTTTCGTAATAGCGTGCACCTGCCTCGGTCAACGTCATCTTGCGGGTATTTCGATGCAGCAGGCTAAGCTGCATGCTGTCTTCCAACTTACGAATCTGCTGACTGATAGCGGAGGCTGACATACCCAACTCGTTTGCCGCCCCCGCCATGCTGCCCTTGTCGACAACGGTGGCAAAGATGTTCATGCGGGCGATCTTATTCATTTTTCGATACCTTCTGCAAATGGGTGCCACCGGATCTTCATTCAGCCCTCTGAATGAATTCTTCTTGAACACTGATCAACACAACAAACTTTAAAGACAATTGAATAAATAGATTAGTTCATGTCTTTAGCATAATGCAAATGACTGTATCATCACATTGCCCGGCTCCTCTTGTAGCTCCCTCACCCATCAATACTTATCAAGCAATTGATAGATATGGGATTGGGCAGCATGGCTGCCTGTCACCCTCCATATTGCCAATCATTAAATATGCCACTGCAGCATATTATTTACACTGCAGTGCTTATGCTGCAGGAAAATGGGTGTCTCATATATGCCATACCCATTAATGATTTAGTTGATCTTCATGCACTAATAAGTAAAGACAGATTTACCTGATGACGTGACATCGCGTATGGTGTGATCCACAGGCAAACGGCCACCCTCAGATGATGAAGGAGCAAGTAGCATGGGCAGCACCCCATCCAAACCGATGAGTCGCTCACGACGCAGCTTTCTGCAGCGATCTTCACTGATTTCTTTCAGCGTGCTGGCCTTGCCAGGCTGCGTGGTCAGCGCTGGGTACAATTCTGCCAACGCACGACATGATGGCGGTTACCAGCTTGATGACAGGATGGACTCAGCCAGCCAGGATTCGCGAGTGAGAACCCTGGTTTTGCACTACACAGCCCGTCCGCTCGACACGTCGCTGGAGATGCTCACACAAGGCCAGTACCAGGTCAGTGCACACTATCTGGTACCAGATCAGGCAATCAACGGCGACCCATTCACCATCTATCAACTGGTACCGGAAACACGACGTGCCTGGCATGCCGGCGTCAGTTACTGGCAAGGCGACCGGATGATCAATGCCAGCTCGATCGGCATCGAAATCGTCAACCTTGGTTTTCCACCAGAAGATGAGTCATTGCCACTGATGCAACGCCGCTGGTACAACTATCCCCCAGCTCAGATGCATGCCGTTGCACGACTGATGGCTGACATCATTGCCCGGCATGACATCAAACCACACAAGATTGTTGGCCATGCCGATGTTGCCCCAGGGCGAAAATTCGATCCTGGCCCGCTGTTTCCTTGGCACATCCTGTTTACCCAGTACCAGATTGGTGCTTGGCCTGACGCCGAGGCGGTTCAACACTACCAGACCCATCAATCTTTCAGCGGCGATATCCGCACACTGCAAGCCAAGTTGCTGGCCTACGGCTACGACACGCCACAGTCCGGCTTGCTGGATGAGGCAACCCGCCATGTGATTGCCGCCTTCCAGATGCACTTTCGGCCCGCCAAATACGATGGCGAACCTGATGTGGGGACCGTCGCCATCTTGGATGCACTATTGGAAAAGTATGTCGGCCGCCCACGTTCGCAACCCATGGACCGACAGCCCGCCACCCACTTCCCCTCCACCATCGACCACCAGGAAAAAGGTAGCGATATCTGGCCATCTCCCCACGGGGGCCGGTAAGTAACCATGTGTATCAACTTCTGCGTTTTTTCCTGTTCACGCGTTCACCTGTCGTAATCCATGGGTTGGTAGTACAAACCTACCTTTCATAGTTGGATCAAGCTTGCCGTGATCTCGACCCCCCATTGCAGGTGGGGATTTATCCATTTAGCCATCACGGCCATTTCTCAGGAGCACCATGATCATTTCTCACCCGCCCCTTCGCTTCAGCTGCCTGCTTGCACTTTGCAGTCTTTATACTGCCACCAGCCATGCCGGCATGCATTTCGAATCCGCCAAGCTCAAGTGGAAGCCGTTGAATTACCAAGTCAAAGGTTACAATGGCAACTGGTGCATCCAACCGTATCTTTCCGGAGATATCCTGGATACCAGCCTGAAACGATGCAACAACGATTCAGTGCAGTTCGCCCATACCGCTGCCGGCCAGGTTATTGCCCGCTTCAAGGACAATGCGGACAAATCCCATTTCTGGTGCTTATCCACCCGGCCGCCGAATCCCGGTAGTTATGAATACCTGGCAATGGACTATTGTGATCTGAATGATGCCAAGCAACGCTGGAAGTTTGTTTATTCCAAAACCGAACGTGCTTATCAACTGGTCAATGATCTGGCTGGCCGCCGCGTTGAGGGTGGTGCCAGCTATCCATATGTTTCAGATAGGGACGGAAATGCACCCCTATTGCTTCCGGTCGACCAATATGCCGATTGGATCAGCCGTCCTTCCAGCCCGCTGATCGAGTTCAGCACAGATATTCGGGCAGAAGGGTATGACATCAGCCCAACCGCGGGTGGGTGGCTGTACCAGCAAAGCTATCCATTCAAGCTGCATTACAACGCGCACAATGGTACGTTGTCACTGGCTTACTACAATGGTGCCCGACATGGCCGCAAGGTATGCCTGAAATCCAACCAGGCGAATACTGTATCGGAATGGGATTGGGTCACCAATGAGTATTGCAGCACAGACGGTGATGCCCCAGGGTCAATGCAATGGACCCTGCACGGCGAAACGAATGGCAAGGTATCGATTCGTGACGGTGCCGGTAACGAATTGCGGGTCCAGCAATCGTTCGGGCGAGGGAAGTACTATCTGTACACCAGCCAGAAGAAACCGGCCAACGATTCTGCCCATATCCGCGCCTTTCAGACCAATGCCCTGACTCACCAGGCGGCCCTGTTCACTGATCAGGTCTGCAACTCGCAACGAACCCATCGCGTTCCACGCGCTGCCGATGCCAGCTGCGGTAGCGATGGCCGGTATCTGGCCTTCAACGTGGCGGCCAATATCTTGTACCTGAGCGCAACTCAGCTGCAATCCCGGTTGCCAACGATTCAAGATGTCATCGGCCATTTCTATTCCAGCCAACTGGTGCCATTGACCGGCGAAAACCGCTATCTGGACGCATTGTATGATCTGGTCAGAAATCACCCGACCTATTCCTACCAACTGCTGACAAGCCGCTACTTCAATCGCACGCCGCAAACACCTGTGACGGTGACAAACAACACGTTCTCACAGGTATATAACGTCAATGGCGACGTGGACCTGCTGAAATTCGGCGCAGTATTCGATCATTTCATGGAGCGGCAGATCGACCAGGCCGATCCCACCGCCGCTCAGGATGCCAGTCGCTTCTTCTGGCGGACCCGTGAAGTCTATGGCATGACATCTGGTCGATCACTGGGTCGGAATATGGCCCTGTTCCATTTCACACCGCGCCCTGACCCACAACAACCCAATACTCAGCCGCCAGCCGTCTTCATCATGGCGCTGTCTGGTGGTAGCACGCCAAATGACCTGGGAGAACTACGCTTGCATATTGGGGTCGAGTCCAGTACCGGCAGCGTCCATCCGATGCCAATCCAATGGCCAGATACCAGCGACAACCACACCAACCCGACCAACCGTTTTGCAGATTCCGAACGGATGGCATTTGAATACATGTTGACAAATCGGGAGATCGACACGTTGCTGAGCCGTGGCGGCGTACTGCGGATACTATCGGAACGGCCGCTCTGCGCCGGGTGCCAGACGGCCACGGCAGAGTTCATGTCTCGATACCAGAACGTCCATGTCCGTATCGTGCATGGCGCGGGCAAAACCCAGAAACCGTGACCATCCGGGCTGTAGCAATGCGGCCAAGCACCTTGGCTTCGTGATGAAGTGGAAACAGCAACGCCGGCATCGTGCCGGCGTTGTCAAGCCTGAGTGATGCTTCAGCTATTGGCAGCAACCCATTCTGCAAAGTGATTCATGAAACCCTGAATAAAGGTGCGGGTACTATCACTGGTCAGGTTGCCCGCCTCATCAAACAAGTGCGATGCTCCACCAATGTAGGCCTCTGGCTGTTGCATGGCTGGCACATTCAAAAACACCAAGGATTGTCGGAGGTGGTGATTGGCACCAAAACCACCTATCGCCCCGGGCGATACACTGATCACCGCACCTGGCTTGCCACTCCAGATACTTTTCCCATAAGGCCGCGAGCCAACATCAATGGCGTTCTTGAGTGGGGCAGGTACAGAGCGATTGTATTCGGGGGTGACAAACAGTACTCCATCGAATTGCTGCATGCGCTCACGAAAAGCCACCCATCCTGCTGGCGGCTGCCCTTCATCGTCCAGATCCTGATTGTAGAGTTGCAACTGGCCAATCTCGACAATTTCCAGACTGAGCGTCGACGGAGCACATGCCATCAATGACAGGGCCATTTTCCGATTCAACGACTGCTTACGCAGACTCCCCACGATCACTGCGATCTTCTTGCTTGCCATGTTTCTTCCTTCTGCGGGTTATCCAACCAATGAGAACATCCACAACGACTGACCTGCTTGCATTCAAAGTACCAACGCTAAGGTAGCTGATCAAACCACAATTCCCGGCGATTCAATGGCGTAGCAGCGGGCAATAACGGATTGTCAAGATCCGTCACCCGTCGACTGGTCAAATTCAGCATTCGCACAGCTTGACCAAAATGCTGCCAGAACAAGGCTTCCAAACTGGCATCCCGAATCGCGGCTTCCAATCCCCGGGTAATGTCCTCTGCCAATTCGGGCCGTTTGGGACTGACAAAAAAATAGAATGCTGTCCGGTAGCGCAGCACATGCATGGGCTCGATCGCCAATCCCATCTTGCGATGGCTGTCGAGTTCCGGAATGACTTCAATGACGGATCGTGGAAAATAATCGATCCGCTTTGCAGCCAGTTGCTCGAACAAGCTTTCATAATTACTGGTGGTAGAAACCGTCAAGCCATTGCTGCGCATGATGCCTGTATCCGGCCAGTCATGCATCTGGCCTGCGATCAGGGGCGCCCAATCGTGCAAGGTGCTAATGCTGGCAAAACGGCGTTCATCCCCTTGCCGGATCAATGCGATACGCCAGCCAATCAGACCACGATCGATTGGTATCCGAATCGGCAACAACTCCGACTCACGTATTGGGTCTGTCATCGCCCAGATGACATCCACCTTGCCACTGTTCTGTTTCAGTTCCAACATGGCCCTGCTTTGAACCATGGCCGTTCTTGACTGTTTCAACTCATAAGCTTTACCGGATTTTGACAATGCTAGGTGTAGCACACTCAACACATAGTCAAGTTGAGGGTCTGCCACCGCCTGATGCTTCGGGTAAGTGATGGTTTCGGCAGCTGATACAATCCCCAGCAACAAGCAGAACCCGCAGCAGACAAGCTGTTTGAACATGCTGTACCCCTACTTCTATTGCTTAAGGATTGTGCGATTGACCGTCGCATGGCAACCCATGTAACCGACAGGACTTCGATTAAATTGTAGGGTAGAAAAAATGGGCTCGCGAAAATCAAACACGTTGGCGTAGGTTCCCGTTTCATGGCCGACCGCTTGATCCTAGGCTTGGCAACGGAATAACCAAGACGCCCTGATGAATTTGAAAGTAATAAAATTAGAATATATCAATACTAAAATGACAGAAATGAAAATATTGCTTAAAATTCAGAACACTATAATCGGCCATCAACAAACCATAAATCCTTGATGGCCTTTTCTCACTATGAAGGTAAGTATGAATCAGAACCCATATATGCCACCTCAGTCCGATCTAGATGCTGCTGACGAAGCCAATCTGATGGAGGTCGCCAGTGCTCAGCGCATGCTGTTGATCAGCATCGTGATTTCGCTCATCTGTAACGTAACCATCAATGCAAGACCCGCTATGGATGCTGTCGTGGGTGTGGTGGCGATCGGCAATCTTGTGTTCAGTCTTTGGAGCATCTTCAGACTGTGCAAGGCACTGGATCGGCAACCCATTCTCTGGATGATCGCTATGTTCATCCCTTTGGTGAACTTGATTGCGTTATTGTTCCTGAATCGGCAGGCCACATCTCACCTCAAGGATGCAGGTTATGACGTGGGGCTGTTTGGCGCCAAGTAAAAATGATCAGCGGCAGCGCTCACAAGGAACGAACCCGTGTTGCGTTGCCCCATGTTTCGATTCCACCGCCAGACACCTTGCGACTCGTGAGCCGCATCACCGCTGTTCCATTCAAGCCAACCTGTCTACGGCTGACGATTCAGTTCAACCAGTCGTGCATGCAAGCCAGCATAACCCTCATCAGCCAGGGTGGGCCCAAGCGATGCGCGATAGCGTTCGGACAGCGAAGTCTTGCCGATCAGAATGTCGTTGATTAACCAATGATCCCAGCCACGCAACAGCAGGAAGTCAACCCGAATCGGCTTTTTACCTTTGGTTTGCAGACTGGTTCTGACCAGGCTGACGGTGTAGTCAACTTCGCTGGAGAGTACTTTCAAGTCAGTGGCAGCACAGACTTGCTTGATTGCTGGCAAATTGTCCTTGATCAGAGTGACAGTGAATTCAGCTTGCAATGCCTGCTGCTGATCTTCGGGTAGCATGGCAAAGCGTTCCTTGGTGAGTTTAAAGCCGATGTCACCCAATACATTTGGCAAGCTCAGAAAATCGCCCAGCTTGTTGGTCATGTATTGCTTCAAGGCATCGTCTTCGCACTGCTGCAGCCCCTTTTCCGCCGCAAGGTCTGTGCGGAGCGTTTCATACAAGGTACGGATACGGACCTTCGGGTCCTCGAAGTCATCCGTTGCCATGGTAATTGGTGAAAAGCACATGACAGACGATGCAATTGCCATGTAGGCAAACCGTTGACGAATGCGCGAGGCGAAATACAGACAGGTCAGAGAAGTCATTTAAGCGTCATCAAGTTAATAGTCGGATTCAAGATGAGGCCCGGCAACACGGTGTACACGACAATTTGCCGCGTCCGGATCAAACCCTGTCGACATGATCTATTGGCCCACCCCTGATCCCGTCTCAAACGTGAGCGACAAAACCACATCAATGGGCCACAGATTAACATATGCCACTGCCCGACCAATGAACAAGCATGGACAGGGTATGTCGGAACCGATATGACCTACCCTGCACCCAACACCTAGGGATCAGCGATTGAATCGCGCAATCCAATCAAAAGGTATAACTGACAATTGTGCTGCCGGACAGTTGAGTTTTTCTCAGCACAATCGGGCTGTCTGCTGCATCACCCACCAACCGAAGTGCCTCGCCATTGACGATCAACGAAGTCTGCTTGTTGATCGGTAACGTCCAGCTCAGATTGGCGCCGACATCAACCAATCCGGGGCCGGGGCTATAGCTGGCGAATCGGCTACGTGAGGCCTGTAACGGGTTGACGCCATACCAGGTCATCATGTAATGACGGTCGCCCCAATCAGCCAGTACTGAGCCAACCAGTGTACCGGCGACCCCTTCATAGAACTGGGTGCCCAAGCCCAGTCGCAGTGTGGTGTAGCCCTCTTGCCGGGCAGTAGCACGATTACCCTGTGCGTCGATATAGTCCTCATCATCGCCCTTGTCGGTAAAGGACAGGGTGGACTCCAGTTCGAAGATACCCATTTCCACCTTGGCGTTGAAGCCCAACAGACCCCGCCGTTTGATCTTGCCCATGCCTCGCAGATAATCCGACCCTTCGAAACGCGCACGATGGTCCTTGCGTTCTGGACTGAGTCCGGCAAATACGCTGAACGAGCCACGTTTGCCCAGGTCAGCCCCCCAGCCGATACCGGTTTGTGTTCCCAGGAAAAACCCCATTGGCGCCTTGATATCCAGGCTGGCCACTGGGCCGGTCACTGTTTCACGGCCGCCGCTGTAACGCGGTCCAACGCCAACCCCCAGACCGGTTGTCACCTCCCATCCATCAGCAGCAAAAACCGCTGATGTCAACAACAATACCGAGCCAGTACCCACAGCCCGCAATAAATGGGATAACGTGATCGATCGGTCGGGCCTGCTTAGAAACAACATCATCTTCAAACACTCCAGTAGGGTTAATACAAACAGCACCGTTGAGCATGACATGACCAACCAACTCTGGCAGGGGCCATATCACCCGGTCTGCCGATTGGCCATCAACATGGCAACCCGGCATTGACGAGCTGCGTGACCCAATGGCCAAGCAAGACTGTTCACCAGCGGCTGGCAAAATGGGCCACGCCCACACACATTCAACATCCTGATCTGAAAAATGTCGCTCAGGATTCGACCCTGCCAATCAGCGCAGGAACACCTCCCGTCTTATGGCGCCCCGCTCCACTTCCCGTCTTGTCAGCAACGCATCACGCATCACATTGCGTGATGACATGGCCAACTGATCGCCATAATGTGGAGATGACGGGTTACTGCTGTTGCCGTAGGTATGCACTACCTTGGCGCGGATGGGGCGGCCAAATTCAACCAACGCAGTGAACGTGTCGCCAAAAACGGCACGCTGCCGGCCATCCTTGTCATTGACATAGCCAAAGGTTCGGAAACCCCCAAGGCTTTCGCTTGCGCCATTGGCCGCTTCATCGACATAACGTGGGCCACCGGGCTGGC
Source organism: Chitinivorax sp. B (assembly GCF_005503445.1). Classification (NCBI taxonomy): domain Bacteria; kingdom Pseudomonadati; phylum Pseudomonadota; class Betaproteobacteria; genus Chitinivorax; species Chitinivorax sp. B. The sequence continues at coordinate 41,597 of NZ_SCOH01000006.1, forward strand.
CCCGACGGAAACGATAGACATCGCCAAAGGCGACATCCAGCGGCAGGCCAGTCTGTTTGAACACGGCAATGGTCTTGCCCAGATTGGTCAAGGTGGTCACCGGATCCGCCAGACCCGCTGGCGTGGTATAGGGCTGGGCTGGGTCCGGTGCCTGGCGATAAGGCAAGGCCTCTTCACCACCAGAGAAGGCAACCCACCCGGCAAACAACACGGCACCCCGACTGGTGGTATCGCTCCGACGATCCCACTGCCCAAGGACCTGGGCTGCGGCCATCAGCTCAGCATTGCCAGAGGCCTTGGCAAAGGCGATCAAGTCATCCAGCACGCGATCCGCCAACAGCGAGCGGGTATCATGTTTGGCGGTCACCAAACTATCCAGCGTGAACGGCGGGCTGTTTTCGATCAGCTGGATACCACGCTGTTCGCGCAGCAATGGACTGATGTACGGGGAGAGGTAACTCGCATAACGGGTTGGGTCCAGCGCAGGTTTGCCCATTGTCCACGGGACACTGTTGGAGTTTTGTACCCAACCGGTTGCGGGGTTGGTCACCTGTGGCAGCTCATCCAGTCGCAACGCATCACGCCAGATCAGATCACTGCGACTGCCATCTACCGGATTGGCCCAGAATTCGGCATCCCCTTGTGAGCGCCGTGGCGTCAGGCCACCAAACACCCCCCAGATATTCTTCGCTGCATCAGCGTAGATGATGTTGTGATAGGGGTTGCGCAACTGTGCCACAGTTTTCTGGAACTGGCTGAAATCCTTGGCCTGCGCCATGTCCCACCATTGCTCCAGTACTCCGGGTGTCTGCAATTGATCTATGCCGACCACGCGCATGGCATAGCTTTTGCCATCTTTCTCGAATACCGGGCCATGTACCGAGCGCTGAATTGTCAGAGGTTGTGACTTGAGGGTGCCATCAGCCTGCTTGATCAGCAACGTTTCCTGACGTGTCTCGAAATCGCGTGGCTGCCCGTCCAACAGATACTGTTCGCCTTGTCGTTTCAATTCGTACAGATCGCAACCATCCTGACTGTTCACGGTATGCACCCAACCCAGGCGCTGATTGAAACCAATCCGCATGACGGGTAGACCGACCAGTGTGGCGCCGTAAATGTCGTATTCCGGGCTGTTGAAATGGGCCTCGAACCAGGTGTGGGTTCCACCCCAGACCAAGTGCGGGTTAGCCAGCAACATCGCATTGCCGGATGCAGTGCGTGGTGATCCCAGCGCCCAGCCATTGGAGCCACCGATCACATTGATCGGCGTCACTTCCGGATCGGGATAGGCCATCGAGCAGTTTGCTGCACCTGTCGTGACCGAGCTGGTCAGATAACTGAAAAACAGCCGCAAGGTGTGTGCCATCACATCTTCACTGCGTATCGGCAATACTGCACGTGCAGCGGGGCTGAGTTCCATCTTGGCGGCCTGATCGTTGATGCCGGCCACGAAACCGTCGATGTAAGCGCGCATGCGTGGGCTTTGTTGCTGTAGCCATTGTCGGGCACGGGTCGGGAAGCCCATGGTACGGATCAGGGTATCGACTTCCACCAAATCCGTCGGGAATGGCTCCCCAGACTCGAATACCGGCCCGTAATATTCGGCGCTACGACCACGGGCCTGAGCGTACAGGCGCAATAGCAGCTCCGGGTGCATTTGCAGTTGGGCGCGACCAAATGCGTAAGACAGGCTGTCGGCCCGCCAGGCATAGATATGCGGGACACCATGCGTATCCCACATGACCTGACTGCCACGTGGCTTGGTAGCCAGATCTTCCAGATCGATTTCGCAAGCATTCAGCGACAACAAGGCGGCCGCACCCAACAGCGTGCGCAGGGCATGTCTGATCACAGTGACTCCTTGAGGCCGCACACTGCCACTGCGTTCCGATCTGAATGGCAGGCAACAGCGACGGCAAGATTGATGTTGATTGGTATGACAGCAGGTAGCCTGTCCGGCTACGGTAGGTAGCCGAACAGGAACCCAAACCGCTTCTTTGAGCGGGAACGGGCGGCAGCCGTCAGTCGATCGCAGCCAGCTCGATCGGTTGGCGATCAACCATCAGCTGGCATTGGTGGGCCTTGCGGATATAGGCCTGGCAATCATTCCAACTGCCAATCACCAACAGGTCAGTCCAGCCAGCGGGGACATCATGGCTGAGATCATGGATCGCGTAGTCGTACTCGGCATTACGGATGACAGTAAAGCGGGTGATCATGAATCGCTCCCAACAGGTTCTGAATCAAAGTCAAGCGGGCTGATGCCCGGCAGGATGCGGCCGGGCAAGCACCAAGGCCAAACTCAATACCAGCGGAATATCTTGGCGCCGGTCACGAAAGTACCAAAGCCGATCAGTGTCAGGATGATGGCCTGGCGGGCGATATCCATCACCCCAGCCCCCTCGACAAACACCATTCGCATCGCGTCAACCAGAATGGTCAGCGGCAACACCTGGATGATCGACACCATCCACTCCGGAAACTGTTTGTAACTGAAGAAAATGCCTGAAAAGATCACCAGGATCAGGATGGTGATCTCCAACAGACCACTGGCCGTCTGCGCCTTGATCGCCCGCGCAGCAGCCAGGATCGCGATGCCAGCAAAGCACAGATTGCCGGCAATGATCAGCAGCACGAATGGCGCCAAACCACCTTGGGCGTGGACATCAAAATAGCTTTGGGCAAAAAAGTAGATCGCCAGGATTTCCGCAAAACTGAACACAAAGCAGGCCAGCACATGCGCAGCCAGAAAATCATGGCGGCTCATCGGGGTGATGCGCATCTGCCGGGTCACTTTGGTGGCGCGTTTTTCAATCAATGTCCAACCCACCGCGATCAGGCAGGTTTCCATGATGGCCATGGCAATCAACCCGGGAACCAGAAAGTCGACATAGCGCAGCCCAGGGCTTTCCAGCACTGACATATCTTTGTCCACCACTTTGGCCAGACCGGATGGGTCGTCGCCCAGGAAAAAGTAGGTCAGCATCGCCTCGTTGTTTTGCGGGTCCAGATAATAGATACGCTTACCGGAGGTTGCATCCGGCTCCACGAACATCTGTACGTCACCCCGCTTCAGTCCTCGCACCACCTCGTCACGGTTCTGGTAATACTTGAATTGGTATTTGACCTTGACCAGGTGATCACGCTTGAGCTCGCCCGCGTTGACAATGGTGGACAGCGTGTGCTCTTTTGACGACACTTTGTCCGCCCATGCCCTGATATCTGCCTGTGCCTGGGCATTGGCTGGCAATACCACACCAACGGTGCGTTCCCCGACTTCTTTGTCGGCAAACGATACACCCAGCAGCCACACCAGCAACAACGGAAAACCAAACGACCAGAACAAGATCTGCGGCTCGCGCATATATTGCCGGAACTGGGTCATCATCAGATTGAGCAATGCATTATTCATGGAAACCTCGGCCAGCCAGGGATAGGAAGAGATCGTCCAGCGTCTTCTTGCGGACGATGATTTCATCGATGTCGATCTTGCGCTCACGTACGAACTCGGACAGGCGGAACAGAAAATCCGAACCGTTATGAACCAGAATGCGGGCCTTGGCCGATACTTGGTCATAGCTGTAGCTGATCACGTTGTCGTTTTGCCGCAGCTCGGCGCAAGCCTGTTCGTTGTGTACCCGGTATTCCACCACTTCACCCGGTTCGTGCGTCTGCAACAGCTCACGCAACGTGCCCTGGGTCAGAATGCGGCCCTGGTGCATGATGCAGATGCGGTCACAAAGAAACTCCGCCTCTTCCATGTAATGCGTAGTCAGAATCATGGTGGACCGGGTTTCGCGATTCAGCCGACGCAATATCTCCCAGGTGCCGCGCCGCACTTGCGGGTCCAGCCCGGTGGTGGGTTCATCGAGAATCATGATTTCCGGTTCGTTGAGAATGGCGATCGCCAGGGCCAGCCGTTGCCGCTGGCCGCCGGACAAGCCTTCCACCAACGCCTTGCGCTTGCTGGTCAATTCGACCAGTTCCAGCACTTCGTCGGTACGGCTGCGGGGACGTTTGTAAAAACTGCCGAACAGGTTGACGGTTTCGTCCACTCGCAGCTTACCGATGAACAGTGTCTCCTGCAGTACACCAGACAGGCGCATGCGCAGGTAGGCTTCATCCTTGGCCCAGGTCTTGCCCAGAATACGGATACTGCCTGCTTCCGGCTGTTTCAGGCCCTCGATCATTTCCACCAACGTAGTCTTGCCAGCGCCGTTGGGGCCGAGTAGCGCAACGAACTCGCCGCGACGGATATCGAGGGAGACGTCGTTGACTGCAGTCAGATCTTTGAAACGTTTGGTCACACCTTTGAATTCGATGACCTTGTCGAGTGTTGCATTATCCATTTGACTGACGATCCAGTTGGTTGATGGCGGCCTGAGGCGCTTGCGTGACGTGACGCAGCACGGCTTCGGTCATATGCAGCAGGCGATCCAGCCCGTGCTCGTTCAGGTTGGTGCAGGTGATACGGATGCAGGGTTTCTCTTGCCCAGTGTCGACGATGTATAGGTTGATGGAATCATCTTCCCAGCTGCTTTGGCATGCTTCGGTCAGGGCAAACTGACGCGGGTCGTTCACCTGCCAAGCACGGACTTTGCCTTGGCTGGGCGCTTTCTCACGTTTGTATACTCCTTGCAGAATATTGATGTTGATCACTGGGTCCGGCACTCCGCCCAACTCATTACGTGGTGGTCGCTTTTGAAAGCGATGTCGCCAGCCAGCCTCGGGCGGAAAGGAATCCATGAACAGGTAATCTGCCAGATAACGCGGATACAGCTGTGCCCGCCGGAATAATTTGGCAAACAACCACCCGCCCGCCCGAATCGCCCCGACATAGGTACGCGGACTATGTTGCCAGCGCTGTTCAGCCAGAATGCCCATCGGGATGCTCCACGGGCAATCCTTGTGTTCGTAGGCTTCCAGTACATGGCGACGCACATCGATCAGCAACTGCTCAAAAGTCAGCCCTGATTGAAACGAAAGGGGTACCGGCATCACCCGTAGCAGCGGCGCCATCAGGTTTTCGGTACCATTCTGTTCGCGGCTTTCCAGCACGGAGTTGAGTGTGAAACGCGACTGCCCAGTCAGTTGATGAATGACGCAACCCAGTGCAGCGATCAGGCACATCTGCTGGGTCGCCTTGTGTTTTTTTGCCAGCTCATGCAATTGCGCAAACGTTTCGTCCGGGAAGGCCATATAGCGGTTGTGGTGCTTGATCGGGCCGGCTTCCTCCAGCATCGGTTTCGGGAACCGTGCGTACGGATGATCACGTAGGCATTCGCGCCAGAACTGCATACCGGCCTCGCCGCGCTGCCGATTGCGTTCCCGTTCGAATGTCACGAAATCGCCGATTTGCATGGTGTCCGCCCGGCCTGGCAGACGATTCTCGCCACGGGTCAGACGGTCGTAACAATCCATCAACTGCTGCTGGAACAAGTGCACCGCCCCACCATCCGCCACAATGTGCGGAAAGCACAGCAACAGTACATGACTGTTGTCGCTCAGCCTGAACAGCTTGCCACGCAACAAAGGTGGGGCATCCAGCTTGAAGGGTGCATCCAGCATTTGTTGCGACGTCCTGGCAATCACGGCAGACCGGTCCACATCGTTCAATGCACCCAGATCCTGGAATGGCAGATCGAACGACCGCCAGGGTTGAATGGTTTGCACCGGGTTCCAGTCCGGGATGCTGGCACGCAGCGCATCGTGCCGCTGCAGTTGCTGGTTGAGGGCTTTTTCCAGCAACGCCACATCCAGCTCGCCTTCAATCATCAACCGCAACAGATTGTTGGCCGTTTCGCCCAGCGCCATGTAGACAAACCAGAAGCACAACTGCGCATAGCCCAGTGGGATTGCCGTCCCTGCCGGCACCGGCTGTGGGCGGATGCTGAATTCCGCCTCGACAGGTGGCGGGTTGCTGACGACTGGTTTGGGCGCAGTCTGGCTATCCGGCCGCTTGAACAACAGGGCATCCATATCCAGCTCAGCCAGCGGACCGTTGGAGGTGACAGGTTGAATCGGGTTCATCATGCTTCCTCCATCGCCGGTAGCGACTGACGATCCTTCGTAGCACGGGCAATCACGCTTTCTGCCAGTTGTGCGATGGTCGACTGGTCATAGATCAAGCCAGTCGGCAACGTGACTTTCAGCTTGCGCTTGATCTCGGTGATGATCTGTACGGCCATCAGTGAATGCCCGTTCAGCTCAAAGAAGTCATCGTGCACACCCAATGGCGCCACGCCCATCTTTTCCTGCCAGATGTCGCGAATGCAGGCTTCCACCCCATTGCGCGGTGCCACGAACGCCACGGCCAGATCTGGCCTCGGAAAGAAATCACCCAGCGCATTTTCGGCAGCAGGTTCGGTTGACCCTGTTGCGTTTTCGGTCGAGGGTGTCGTTGTATCCTGCTCAACGGGCAACGGCAGACCGCGTGTGGAGGTGTAGCAGTGATGCAGTCCGCTGTCCAGCATGCGCTCCAGCGCCACCACGCCTTCTTCCGGGGTGATGCCATGACGGATGTAATCCAGCTTGGCGGCACCCAGGCTGTTGACCGCCATGCCAACTTCCTTCCATGAATCCCAGCCGACCGTCAGATAACGGGTGTTGCTGGCCCGGCTGGCCGCGGCCTGGGCAAATGCATCCTGGAATGCATTGGCAGCGCAATAGGCCACCTGTCCAACCGGCGCAATGTGCGAGGCCAATGATGAGCACAGAATGAAACAATCCATACTGTTTTCAGGCAACAGCGCATCAAGCGCCAGCGTCCCTTCCACCTTGGCTGCGAATACCGCTTCCGACTCTGTTGCAGTCCGCCGCTGAATCAACGCTCCATCGGCAATCCCGGCCGAATGGATCACGCCATTGATACGACCCAGACGTCGTTGCGCATCGGCGAGGGCCAGTTTCATGGCAGCCTGATCGGCAATATCCGCTGCAATCACATGGACCTGTGCCCCTTCCGCAGCCAGGGTTTGCAGCAGGCGAATACGCTGGGATTTTTCGTTGGAATCGGCATGACTGGCCAGCCAATCAGCCCACTGGGCCTCGGGTGGCAATTCATTGCGCGACGTCAGAATCAGCTTGGCTTGATAACGGCTGGCAAGATGCTTGGCGAAGGTGGCACCAATCCCACCGAAACCACCAGTGATCAGATACACGCCCTGCCGGCGGAATACCGGTTGTACCGGCGCATTCGGCAGTGACACGGCCGCCATGGCCTGAACAAAGCGCTGGCGACCACGCAGCGCCACGCAAGCATCCCCGTCGATCATCAGCTCGGCCAGCAACGATCTGGCATCAAAGGCAGCGGCAGCGCCGAACAAGCGTTTTGCAGGCAGAACCAGGTCAATACTCTTGCAGCGAATCTGTTCGTATTCCTTTGGAATGACCCGGCATGGACCCAACAACAGCGCTTTGGCCGGGTCCAGCGCATCGCTGCCAGTCACGTCAAACAGTTGCGTGCTCAACACGCTGAGTGACAACGCCTGATCCCCAGCCGCCTGCGAGCCCAGACGCGCCAACTGCAGCAGGGTTTCAAACTGCTCATAACCCACCCGGCCGGTCGTCTTGGCGGCCGTGATGCCCCAACCAAACACAATGTGATCCGGCATGCCGCCTTGCTTGATCAGCCATTCCACCAGCCTGGCCATATCATCGCCGTTGCCCGGTTGCATTTGCACCCGGCCGGCATCCTGCACTGCGAACCCCTTGCCGGGGCTGACCAGCCACAACTGCCCACCGGCAGCCCGTAGCATTGGGGCCAGACTGCTGACCACACCCTGTTCGTCGTCGAACAACAACCAGCGACTACCTTGCAGATTGGTTTTAACCGCCGGTTTGGCCATTTGTTGCCAAACCGGCTGATGGAACCAGTCGGCCAACGGCAAGCGTTCGCTACGTGTTGTCGTTGCGCTGGATCGGGTCGTACCAACCGGGTCGATCCAATAGCGCTGGCGTTGAAAGGCATAGGTCGGCATGGATAATTTACGACGTTGTTCGTCGCAATAGAATCCACGCCAATCCACCGGCACGCCCAGCGTCCATAACTGGCCAAGTGCACCAAGCAGAAATGCATCATCGGCCGTTTGACGTTTCACATCGCGCACGCAGGACACCACCTGACTACGTTGTGCTGACTGCAGTTGCTGTTCCGCCAATCCTGCCAGTGTTCGGCCCGGGCCGATTTCCAACAGTACGCTGGCGGTATCCTCCAGCACACGGGCAATTCCATCGGCAAAGCGTACGGCCGATCGCAGCTGGGTCAACCAGTAGCTGACCGACGTAGCGGCTTCGTCACTGATCCAGTCGCCACTGACGTTGGAAATGAACGGCAGGGTCGGCGGGTTCAGCGTAATACCGTCAAATGCCCGCTCAAAAGTGGCCAGGCAGCTGTCCATCATGGCTGAATGGAAAGCGTGCGAAGTATGCAGCCGGCGTACATGCACGTCGGATTGCTTGAGCGCGTCCTCGATCGAATCGATCAATGCATGCTCGCCAGACAGAACCACCAGCTCTGGCGCATTGACCGCAGCCACCGATACCCCTGGCACCAGGAAGGGCTGGATTTCTGTTTCCGACAGGTCGACTGCAATCATGCTGCCAGCAGGCATATCGTCCATCGCGGCGGCACGAGCCGCCACCAGCGCCAGTGCATCCGGCAATGAGAACACCCCCGCCAGGCAGGCTGCAACGTATTCGCCAATACTGTGGCCAATGCAGGCTTTGGGTCGAATACCCCAACTGATCAGCAATTGGGCTAACGCATATTCCGTGACAAACAAGGCCGGTTGGGTAAAGCGAGTACGATACAGCGGCAGGCTGTCACGCGGCAGGTCCGTCGCATCGTCGAACAGGATGGCCCGCAAATCCCGCCCCAATAACGGTTGCAACTGATCGGCGCACTCGTCGACGATCTGGCGGAACCGTGGCTCGGTGTCGTACAAGCCACGCATCATGCCGACATACTGGGCACCCTGGCCGCTAAACATGAACACAACCGGGCGATTGGCCTGCTTGCCGTGTTGTACTGCCGGTGCGGCCGCAAGCTTCTCCAGGGCATCGGCACGATTCTGGCAAACCACACTGGCACGATATTCCAATCCGATACGGCCCGTCTTCAACGTGTAGGCTGCATCCGGCAACGCGGCATCGTCCTGTCCGGACAGCCAGTGACGGAAACGATCGACATTGGCCTGCAGCGCTGCCTTGTTCTTGCCAGAAAAACACAGCAGCTGCGATGGCCGCGATGGACCACTGGTTGGTTTGGCATCCACCCCTTCCAGAATGGCATGGGCATTGGTACCACCGATACCGAAGGCACTGACAGCGGCGCGGCGCACAGTATTGTCCCAATGCTGCCGACGGGTGGACACATAGAATGGCGAGGTGGCAAAGTCGATTTCCGGGTTCGGCGACTCATAATTCACGCTCGGCGGGATCACTGCATGTTCCAGCATCTGCACGACCTTGATCACCCCAGCCACACCTGCCGCCGTATCGGTATGACCGACATTGGCCTTGACCGAGCCGATGGCGCAATAACCCTGCCGATCGGTGAACTGGCGATAGGCTTTGGTCAGTGCTGCAACTTCGATCGGGTCCCCCAGATGTGTGGCTGTCCCGTGCGCTTCCACATAACCAATGCTGTCGGCCGGCACATCGGCTGCCACCAGTGCCTTTTTGATCACTTCTGCCTGGCCCTCGATCGATGGCGCAGTAAAACCCACCTTCTGGGTGCCGTCGTTGTTGATGGCAGTACCTTTGATGATGGCGTGGATGCTGTCACCATCGCTCAATGCGTCGCTCAGTCGTTTGAGCACTACCACGCCCACACCATTGCTGGAAATGGTACCGCTGGCGTTGGCATCGAAGGTGCGGCAATGACCATCGCGCGACAAGATGCCACCCTCGGCATAGGCATAACCGCTCTTGTGCGGCACACTGATACGCGCGCCACCCGCCAACGCCACATCGCAGTCGCCTGCCAGCAACGCCTGGCAGGCGTAGTGCACCAACACCAGCGAAGTTGAGCATGCGGTACCCATCACCACGCTGGGGCCAGTCAGATTCAGCTTGTATGAAACACGGGAGGCCAGCAGATCGTGATTGTTTTCATACATCAGATCCTGTAGCGAGACATGCTGCAACAACGCCGGGTTGTTGACGATGTTCTCGACCAGGTAACTGCTACCCGATGAACCGGCGAACAGGCCGATCTGCCCCTTGAACTGGTCCGGCGCGCAACCGGCGTGCTCCAGAGCTTCCCACACGGTTTCCAGCAACAGTCGGTGTTGCGGGTCCATCAATTGCGCTTCTTTGGCGGAGTAGCCAAACAACCCGGCATCGAAATATTCGATATCTTCGATGAACGCTCCCGAATTCACGTAATCCGGGTCGGACAGCCGCGCGGCACCGATACCTGCTTTTTCCAGTTCGTCACTGCGCAAGGGGCGGACCGATTCCAGGCCCGCTTCAATATTGCGCCAATATTCGTCAATGTTGTTTGCCCCGGGGAAGCGCCCTGCCATACCGATGACGGCAATTTCAAATCCATTCATATCCTGCATATTTATTCCTACCTCAACTCTGTTGCGGTTACACGTTTTGCTTTTGACGTTGCAGTTCTGCCAGCCGGCGGCGGCCATCGGCCACCTTCTGGCCCACTTCAGCCAGTTGCACCCCGGTGTCGGCCGGACCACGCTCAAGGTGGCTCGCCAAGGCATGGATGGTCGGATAGTTGAGCAAGTCGACTATCGACAACATGTCATAGCCCTTGGCACGTAGTTGCTGGTGCACCCTGGCCAACAGCAGCGAATGGCCGCCGAGATCGAAGAAGTTGTCATCGATACCCGGGTTGGCCACCGCCAGTACCTGTGACCACACCGCCTGAATATCCTGCTCACGCTGGTTGCCTGGGCTGCGCAGACGCTGCGTGGTACCGGTGGCGGGTTTCGGGTCTGGCAGCGCCTTCAGATCGACCTTGCCATTGCGGGTCAGCGGCAGGGCCGGCAAGAACACGACGTAGCTGGGCAGCATGTATTTCGGCAGATGCTGTGCCAGGAAGGTCTTCAACACCACCGCGTCGCCATAAATGGTGCCCTGCGCCACCACATAGGCGGCAATGCGTTTGCCACCGGGTTCGTCCACCACCCTCACGACAGCCTGCAGAACCTGCTCGTGACGGCACAATGCGTTCTCGATTTCGCCGATTTCAATACGGAAGCCACGAATCTTCACTTGCGCATCAATCCGGCCCAGGTATTGCAACAAGCCATCGGGCAGGTAGCGCACCAAGTCGCCGGTGCGGTACAGCTTGGCGCTCAATTGCGGGTGGAACGGATTGGGCACAAAACGTTCAGCATTGAGTTCGTCGCGATTCAGATAACCGGTCGCCAATCCATCCCCGCCGACATACAGCTCACCAGGTGTCCCGATCGGTACTGGGTTCATGAACCGATCCAGCACATAGGTCTGGGTATTTTCAATCGGACGGCCTAGCGGAATGCTGTCGAAATCCGCCACTTGGTCTGCCTGCACATCGAAAGTCGTCGTGAAGGTGGTGTTCTCGGTTGGCCCGTAGCCATTGGTCAACCGCAATTGTGGCAACACCGACAGCAGCTTGCGGGCATGGGCTGACGACATGGCTTCGCCACCGGTGATCACTTGCTTCAATGGCGCCAGCAAGGCCGGTTTTTCATCAACCACGGTATTGAACAGTGAGGTGGTCAGGAACAGTGTCTGGATCTGGTGTTTTTCGATCACTGTTTCCAGCACCGGGATACTGGGCAAGGTGTTCGGATACAGTACCAATGTGCCACCGTTCAGCAGCGCCCCCCAGATTTCCAGCGTGGCGGCATCGAAGCTGATGGTGGAAAGCTGCAATATCCGCCCATAACGTTCGAAATCGATATGGCTCACCTGTTTCACCAAGCGGGCAATCCCCTTTTGCCGAATCATGGCGCCTTTGGGCAAGCCGGTAGAACCGGAGGTATACATAATGTAGGCGATGGCCTCGCTACTGGTCGTCACCGGCAGATCAGTGACTGGATACTGCGCCACCGTGGTCGTCATGCGATCCAGCACGATCAACTGCGCAGCCACACCGCTCAGGCGCATCAGGGCCCGCTCTTGAGTCAATACGATGCGACTGCCAGTATCGGCGAGAATGGTATCGATCCGTTCACGTGGGTCGTCCAGGTCGATCGGTACATACACCGCCTCGACCTTGATCACGGCCAGAATGGCCACGATCAGATCCATCGAGCGGCTGAGATGGATACCGATCGGATCACCTGCCTTCACCCCCTGCCCCATCAGATAATGCGCCAACTGGTTGGCCCGGGCATTCAGCTGACGATAGTTGAGCTGCTGGTCAGCCTCGATCAACGCAATCTGCTCGCCTACCTGGGCCACCTGTTCGGTAAACAGACTGGCCAACGTGCCATGGCCATCGTAACCGTTGCCGCCATGGTTGAATTGCGTCAGCAGCTGCTGACGCATGGCTGGTGCCAGGAAATCCTGCGCGTGATGCGGCTGTGCCGGGTCGGCGGCCATCGCAGCGAAGACTTGCTGATAGTAATCAGCCAGGGCGTCGATCTGGGTACGGGTCAGCTGGTATTCGTCGAAGTCGATCTGTACCGACACCTGATTGCGAGCCAGCTTGGAAGACAAGGTCAAATGCTGGAAATGCACATTCAGCGCGAAGTTGGTACCTTCGTTGACATCGCCGCTGTCCAGCGTGTCCACCACTTCGAAGCCCAGTTTGCTGTCCAGTTGGTCATAGACATGGAAATCCATGTAATTGAACAGCACGTCCTCCAGCAGTGGCTGTTTGCCAAACTGACGCTGAATCTCCGCCAGCGGGAAACGTCGATACGGCATTGCAGCGCATTCCCGGGCAAATACCCCTTTGACGGTCTCCAGCCAGCTGGCATGTTCCAGCTTGAAACGGAACGGTAAAGTGTTCAGGAACAGGCCATACAGCTGATCACCACCAATTTCCTCAGGCCGACCGTTGGTCGGGATGCCGGTCAGGATGTCGGTTTCGCCGGTCACCAGACTCATCACCTTCACATGCCCGGCCAGCAGCACGCTCTTCATGGGTACCGACGCGGCGTGCATCAGACGTTGCAGGCCGGCATAGACTGACTCCGGCAGCGTCAACCGTACTGCTTTCAGGCTGGGGGTGTGGCTACCTGGTGGGGTCGGCATCAGGCGCGGCAGTTTGAGAATCGTGCAGTCTTCCAGCCAATCGCCCCAGAACTGCTGATGTGCCGGGTCATTCACGGCGGCCAGCTCCATCTCCACGAAATCGCGATAGCTGACATTCAACGCAGGTGGCTCGGTGAAGGTACTGTCGCCGGTCAAGCCGGCATACCGGTTGAACACTTCCACGATCATGGTGTGGTAACTCCAACCATCATAGATCGGGTGGCATTCGGTCATGGTGAACTGCAATGACCGATCACTGCGCAGCTGGATGAAGAAGCGCAACAGCGTCGGTTTACTGAAATCGAAGGGAGTCCGCTTCTCGATTTCCAGCAAGGCCTTGATGCGGGTTTCCTGCGCTTCGTCGCTCAGACCGCGCAAGTCTTCCACCACGACGGGCAACACCGCCTCACGATGCACGATCTGCAACGGCTCGCTGCACCCCACCAGATCAAACCCAATGCGCAGGATGTCATGGCGCGCAACTGTTTGCTGCACGGCCGTGCGGAAAGCCGCCTCATTGAACGGGCTGGCCAGCCGGATATGCGAGGTGCCGGTGCAGTGATACACGTTCGATTCCGGCGTCAGCTGCATGTGGTAGAACATACCGCCCTGCATGCGGCTGAGTGGGTACGCATCGATGGCCGTGGCCGGCAGCTTGGCGCGATCCGCTTCCGAGATCAGGCTGAACGGCTGACGCTGGCGATTGATCGTTGGTTCGTTGCCTGGCTTGCTGGCCGCGATGCGGGCCAGTTCGGCGATGGTCTGCTGCGCGAACAAATCGACCAGCGACAGGTTCAACCCCAGCCCACGTGCCTGGCCGATTGCCTGCACGCCACGCAGCGAATCGCCACCCAGTGCAAAGAAGTTATCGTGGATGCCGATCTGATCCAGCCCCAACACCGACTGCCAGATGTCCACCAGCTGCTGTTCCAGCACGTTGCTGGCTGGTGCGTAATCACTGGCCAGTTGCGGGCGTTCGCTGGCAGGCGACGGCAAGGCCTTGCGGTCGATCTTGCCGTTGTTGGTCAGCGGCAGCGCTTCCAGAAACAGAAAATGCGCGGGCACCATGTATTCCGGCAGCACGGTCTTCAACAGACTGCGCAGCTGTTCCACCTTCACGTCCGCCACTGCCGGCACCACATAGGCCACCAGCCGGGCATCGCCTGCCACACCGTCCCGCCAGGTCTGCACGATGGCTTCCTTGACCTGGGACGATTGGCGCAACGCCGCTTCAATTTCACCCAGCTCGATACGGAAGCCACGAATCTTCACCTGATCGTCCGCCCGGCCCTTGTATTCGATGCTGCCATCGGCCAGAAAACGGCCCAGATCGCCGGTCTTGTAAAGCTTGCGGCCATCGGTGCGACCTGCCGCCTCAGCCAACGAGGCCGGCCAATCGATGAAACGCTCGGCAGTCAGCTCGGGCCGGTTCAGATAACCTTGTGCTACGCCATCGCCCGCCACATAGATTTCACCGATCACTCCAACCGGCACCGGCCGGCGTTGCGCATCCAGAATGAACAGCCGCAGGTCGGGGATCGCCACGCCAATCGGGCTGCTGCCCGGCCGCTCGGCATCCTGCCGGGTGATGGGCCGATAGGTGACATGCACGGTAGTTTCGGTAATGCCATACATATTGATCAGCTGTGGCGCCGCATCACCGTACTTATCCAGCCAAGGGCGCAGGCTGGCGGGCTCCAGTGCTTCGCCACCGAACACCACATAACGCAGGCTGAGCGCCTTGGCTGGCAAACCCGCGGCCTGATCGGCAGCGATGAACTGTTTGAAAGCGGAAGGCGTCTGATTCAGGACTGTCACCCGTTCCCTGACCACCAATTGATGGAAGGCTTCCGGTGAACGCGACACCATGTAAGGCACCACCACCAACCGACCACCGTACAGCAAGGCACCCCAGATTTCCCATACCGAAAAATCGAAAGCAGTGGAATGGAACAGGCTCCACACATCGTTCTGATTGAAGCCAAACCACGCATCTGTGCCCTTGAACAGCCGCAACACATTGCGGTGGCTGACCATCACCCCTTTGGGCTGACCGGTGGAGCCGGACGTATAGATGACATATGCCAGTTGTGATGGCGTGGCGGCCAGCGACAGGTTGTCAGACGGCATCGACAGGATGAACGGTAATTCGCTGTCCACGCAGATCGTGTCGATGGTATCGCTATCGAACAAGGTGCCATACTCGGCCTGGGTCACCACCAGCGATACCTTGGCATCGCTGACATAAAAACCGATGCGTTCCGGCGACAGGGCGGGATCGATCGGCAGGTAACCGTAGCCCGCCTTGAGCACGGCCAGAATCGCCACGACCAGATCCTCATGTCGAGGTAGGCAAATGCCGATCAACGGCGCGGCCTCCGGCTGGCCACCACCCTGTTCGCCAATGGAATGACGGATATAGTGCGCCAGTCGGTTGGCACGGGCATTCAACGATTGGTAGCTGATACGCTGGTGGCCTGCGCTGAGCGCCTCGGCAGTCGGCGTCAATCGGGCTTGGCGTTCAAATACCTCATGCAGGCACAGATCAGCAGGGAAATGGGCCACTGGTTGATCCCAGCAAGACAGAATCTGTGCCCGTTCTGCCTCGCCCAACAAGGCATAATCGACGATGGGCCGGTTGTCGTCTTCGGCAATCTGTACCAGCAACTGATTGAAATGATTGCTGAAGCGCTCTATGGTGCTGGCATCGAACAAATCGGTGCTGTATTCGAACGCGGCGCGCACTTGGCCATCGACATTATCCAGTGACAGGGTCAGGTCGAATTTGGCGGTATCGGATGGCACGGTCAACGGTGTCACCGTCAGGCCATCGAGCTGCCAATGGTCGGCGGCGGATTCCTGATAAGCGAACATCACCTGGAACACCGGTGCATGGCTGAGATCCCGTTCCAGCCGCAGCGCATCCACAATCCGGTCAAATGGCACATCCTGATTCGACTGACCAGCCAGCGTCACTTGACGCACCTGGGCCAGCAGGGACCGGAAAGTCTGGCCAGGGTCGATATCGGTACGCAATGCCAGCGTGTTGACGAAGAAACCAACCAGGTTTTCCAGCTCCAGCCGATTGCGGCCCGATACGGGGGTACCCACCACCAGGTCCGATTGGCCGGAATAACGGTACAGCAAGGCATAGAAAGCCGTCAGCAACGTCATGAACAGCGTGTTCCCTTGGACACGGGCCTGTTCGGCCAAGCGGTCAGTACTGTCACGCGGCAGATCCACGAACAGGGTCGCTCCCCGGAACGACTGACGGGCGAGGCGAGGACGGTCGTGTGGCAGGGCCATGGGCGTGGCGCCTTGCAGTTGCTGCTGCCAATACTGCAATTGGCGGTCGAACACCCCTTCTTCCGCCTGTCCACGCTGCCATTCGGCGTAGTCGGCATACTGGATCGGCAGCTCGATCCAATCCGGCTCGGTGCCTTGCAGCGCTGCACGATAGGCCTGCGCCAGCTCACGTGACAGAACACCGGTTGACCCACCATCAGAGATGATGTGATGCAAGGTGATGACCAGCACGTGCTCCGTATCGGACAAGGTCAACAGGCTGGCTCGCAGCAGGGGTGCCTTGGCCAGATCGAAGGGCTGGCGATACTGCTGCAGCATGAAAGCATCGACAGTGGCACGCTCGGCATTGAGTACGGCAACTGGTTCGATGGCGACTGTCAGTTCGCTCAGGCAGCACTGCTGTAACACCTGATCTTGATAGGTGAAGCAGGTACGAAGCGATTCATGGCGGGCAATCACGGTATCCAGTGCCGTTTGCAACGCCTGATGATTCAGCGGCCCAGTCAGATGAAGCGCAATGGTGATGTTGTATTGCGCCGATGCCGGCTCGAGTTGATCCAGCAGCCACAGCCGCTGCTGAGAAAACGAGGGCTTGAACAGATACGATGGGGCCTGCATTTTGCTCTCCTGCTGATAATTGGTGTGTTGTTTTTGCTTTAACCAGTACATCGAATGACGCCCGCCCATCAACCAGCCGATGAACGGGCTACTTACCCGTGCCGTGATGATTGGGCACCTTACTTGCTGACATCCATTTCCACGACTTGACGACCTGCCCGGGCAACCCGGGTGATCGCACTGACCGGTTTGGCCGGTTCCTGCTGCCGACGGACTGCAATCAATGCAGCCAGCTCAGCGATGGTGGGCTTGTCGAACACGTCCTGCACCGTGACGGCCACACCCAGTTGCTGTGTGATCCGCGCCATCACCCGCAGCGCTTTCAGGGAATGCCCACCCAGTTCAAAGAAGCTGTCATCGATACCGACTTCATCCAGCGCCAGTACTTCTCGCCAGATGGCCCAGAGCCCTTGTTCAATTTCGTTGCCAGGTGCACGGTGCACCTGGTTGCGGACCTGTTCGGGTTTGGGCAACGCCTTGTAATCGACCTTGCCATTAGCGGTCTGCGGCAACGCCGGTAACCACACAAAGTAAGTCGGCACCATATAGGCCGGCAGGCGGGTTTTCAGGAAGTCACGCAGCACAGCGTTGTCCGGCGTGACGTCATCGTTGGCCAGCAGATAAGCCACCAGATACTGTCCGTCCGCCCCTTCGCCATCGCGCCGCACGATCACGGCCGCCTGACGCACCGTCGGGTGATCCGCCAGCTGCGCCTCGATCTCGCCCAGCTCAATGCGGTAGCCACGCAGTTTGATCTGTTGATCGCGTCGACCGACATAATCCAGATTGCCATCCGCCAAGGCACGGACCAGATCGCCGGTCTTGTACAGGCGGCTGCCATCCACAAACGGGCTGTCGATGAAACGTTCCTGCGTCAGGGCTGGGCGATTCAGATAGCCACGTGCCACGCCCGCACCTCCGATGTACAGCTCACCCACCGCGCCAAACGGCACCGGACGTAACGCCGCATCCAGTACATACAGGCAGGTGTTGTCGATGGGCTGACCGATCGGCACATGTCCAGTATGGCGTTGACTGGCACCGAACTCGTGCACGCAGCAACCCACCACGGTTTCGGTCGGGCCGTATTCATTGAAGATGCGGATGGCCGGGGCATTGTCCTGCCAGGTTGCCAAGGCAGCCCCTTTCAACGCTTCGCCCCCCACCACCATCGCCGATACTCTGGCAGCGGCGCCGGCGGGCAGGGTCTGGCCGAGCAATTCCAGATGAACGGGCGTGATTTTCAGCAATTGCGAATCCCCAGCTGCCTGCAAATGGGTAGCCAAGGTGGTGGCATCCGCGTCGTCCGGCACCACCACAACCCGTCCACCGGCCATCAACGGCACCCACAAGCTGGTGATGGTGGCATCGAAGCTGATCGACGAATGTAGTAGCGCCTCGCTGTGTGGGCTCACCCGATAGGCACGGCAGGCATATTGCAGATAGTTGACCAGGCCGCGCTGCTCGATCATCACGCCCTTGGGTTGGCCGGTTGAACCCGAGGTATAGATGACATAAGCCAGGTCGCTGGCGGTCGGTTCTGCATTCACGATGCCGACCGACGCGGCTTGCGGCAGCGCGTCCATCAGCAAGGTGGTGCCGGCATGGCCAGGCAAGATGGCCTGCAAGGCATGATCGGTGATCAGCACCGCAGCCTGACTGTCGTTCAACAGATAGGCCACCCGTTCGGCCGGGTAGGCAGCGTCGATCGGCAGGTAGGCACCACCCGCCTTCCAGCTGGCCAGCATGGCCACCACCAGCGATGCCGAGCGGCGCAGATAGATGCCGACCAGCCGATCTCGCCCAATGCCTTGCTGACGCAGTACGGCAGCCAGTTGGCTGGCTTGGCGGTCCAGCTCGGCATAACGCAATACCGTGTCGCCATCCTGCACGGCAATGGCATCGGGCGTGGCGCGGGCCTGCTGTTCGAACAGCGCCTGCGCGCAACCATCGAAGAACGGCCGTGGCTGCGGTGCCCAGCACGCCAGCAGGGCCTGCTGCTCGTCCGGCTGCAACATGGCCACCTCACCCAGGGTCGCCTGATCGGCCTGCGCCAAGCCGACGATCAGCTGGGTCAGATGCCGCATCAGTTGCGCCGCCGTGGCAGCGGTGTAGTAGCGCAGATCGTAGTGCAGATGCCCATGCAGCCCATCTTGCGGTGACGCCACCACCGTCAGCGGGAAGTTGGTGCGCTCGGCGGCCTGATCGAACAGGAACAACGGCCGTGCACCCGACTGGCTGCCAGGGTAGTTCTCGAACACCACGATGGAATCGAACAGCGCACCAGGCCAGTCGATGCCTGCCTGCTGCTTGATATCAGCCAGCGACAGGCCCGCGTGCTGTTCGTTTTCCAGTTGTGCAGCCTGAATCTGCTGCAGCCAGCCCACCACCGGCAAGTCCTCGGCAACATTGACACGGGCCGGCACGGTACCGATGAACAGGCCAACCATGTTTTCAATGCCACGTAAGGCGTTGGCCCGGCCAGACACCGTCACACCGAACAGGCAATCCTGTGTGCCGCCATAACGGTTCAACAGCAGCGCCCAGGCGCCCTGCACCAAGGTGCTCAAGGTCAGGCGATGGCGACGGGCAAAGTGAGCCAATGCAACATCCTGCTCGGCCGTCAGGGCGAATTCAACGCGGCCGATGCCATCTTCTGTACCCAGCATGGCACGCGGTGCTGGCAGTGGCGTGGCCTCCTGCAGGCCCGCAAGCCGTTGTTGCCAGTGCCGTTGCGATGCCTGGCGCTGACTGTGTTGCCACTGCAGATAATCACGGAACGGCCGTGGCTGACCACCCAGCGACTGGCCACGGACCAATGCCGTGACTTCGTCCAGAAGCCGCTGCACAGACCAGCCATCAAGAATCGCGTGATGATGACTGAGTACCAAGTAGACCAAATCATGTGGCAGACGAATCAGTGTCACCCGATATAACGGTGCGGTCTGCAGATCGAAACCAGCCTGCAGATCGGCCATGCGCCAATCGGCCAACAGGCTGTCGGCATCCGTTCTGTCTGTCCAGTCCAGCACCTGCCAGACCGGCTCGACCTGTGCCAGCACAATCTGTAACGGACTGTCTGCCGTGCGGAGGTCAAAGCAGCTGCGCAGCAACGGATGCCGTTGTGCCACTTGCCGCCAGGCGGCCTGCAACTGTACGGGCTCGACTGCCTCGGTCAGGTGGAAACACAGTTGTTCGACATACAGGCTGGATTGCGGCGTGTTCAGTGCATGGAACACCATGCCTTCCTGCATCGCAGTCAATGGATAGATATCCACCAACTGCGGATAATGGGATTGCAATTGATCCAATGCTGGTTGACGCAATGTCGCCAGCGGGAAATCAGATGGCGTGTATTGTGGAACCGTCAATGCCTGACAATGTGCCACCAGCTCAGTCAGGTGACGCTGGAAAGCCTCTGCCAACGCCCGGATGGTGGCCTCGCGATGGCAGGTTTCGCTATAAGTCCACTCCACGGTCAAACTATCACCATAGACATAGGCATCCACCTCCAGCAGATAGGCACGATGATTCTCCGCGCTTTGCCGGCTACCTGTGGACACAGTCGACACACCCAGCAGTGGCGCCCGTTGGAAACTTTGCTCGAAACGCCCCAGATAGTTGAAACAGAGTTCACCTGTCGCCTTGTCCGACAGTGTCGCCGCCGGGCCCTGCGTCAACAGCCCGAACGCAGCATCCCGCTGTGCTAACTGACGTACCGCTTCTTTGACACCCTTGATCAGATGACTGGCGTCCAATGCGCCATCCAGGTTCAACACCACCGGATACAACGTAGTGAACCAGCCTAAGGTGCGGCTGACATCTGGTGCATCGAGCCAACCATCCCGGCCGTGGCCTTCCAGGTCGACCCGCAGTTCGCCATCGCCCAGCCATCCTTGCAGCGCTGCAGCCAGTGCAGCCAGCAGCAGATCGGCGGCATTGGCATGATAAGTGGCCGGCACGGCGCCCAGCAGGGCCTGTGTCAGACCGGCATTCAACGACAGCACATGTTTGCGCGAGGTGGCCACCGTATGACGATCGGTTTCACCCGTCAGATCTCGTGGCAGGCGCAGCATCGGGCGGGCCAGGTAGTCATGCCAGAACTGGTGTTGCGCTGGCCAATCCGCCGCTTGCGGTCTGCTTGTCAGGTACTGTGCCCAGCGCTGGAACGACGCCGTGCGGGCCGGCAATGCCGGCTGACGCCCGTCACGTAACGCCACATAGGCATCCAGCAGATCATCCAGCAGAATGCGCCAGGACACGCCATCGATCACCAGATGGTGAACCACCACCATCAGCAACGCCTTGTGATCGTCGTAAAGATACAGCGCTTTCAACATCGGCCCACTGGCAATATTCAACTCACGCTGGCATTGCGCCAGCGTCTGCCGCAAATAACCAGACTGTGTATCCGCCAACGGCAGCCGGCAACGCTGCAGGCGGAAGGCAGCGGCTTCACCGCTGATCTCGCCCTGCCATTGGCCATCCACCCGTCTTTGGTAACGGGTACGCAGCCCCTCGTGATGCTGCAAGACTGCGGCAAATGCCCCTTCCAATGCAGGTAGATCCACAGCTGGGTCAAGGTCAAACAGATAAGACTGATTGAAATGGTGTGGATTGGCCTGATTGTGCTGGAAGAACCAATGCTGGATTGGCGTCAGCGGCACGTGGCCTTGTGCCGGTAACTCGACAGCGCCTGCTGACGGGCTGTCGTCCAGCACACTGGCCAGTTCTGCAATGGTCTGATAGTCGAACATCATGCGCGGATTCAAGTTGAACCCCGCCTGACGGGCCTTGAACACGATCTGCAGGCTGAGAATGGAGTCGCCACCCAGCTCGAAGAAATTGTCGTGAATGCCGACCGGGCTCCGCTGCAGTACGGTTTGCCAGATGTCCACCAGCACCTGTTCCACCGCACTGCTGGCCGCGACCTGCGGCACTTGCGACACGGCGGGCTCGATACGGGCCAATGCATCGCGGTCGATCTTGCCGTTGGCAGTCAGCGGCATCATGGGCAACACGACGATGTCGGACGGCACCATATAGGCCGGCAAATGGCTGGCCAAATGCGCGCGGATCGGGGCGGTATCGGTGATGCCGCCTGCCAACACCGTATAGGCCACCAAATGCTTGCGGCCATGACGGGCCTGGATCAACGCGGCGGCCGCTTCCACCAGCGGGTGGCTGCACAGGGCGGCATCGATCTCGCCCAATTCGATACGGAACCCACGCAGCTTGATCTGGTGATCCTTGCGCCCCAGAAAGTGCAGGTTGCCGTCCGGCGCATACCGCACCAGGTCGCCCGTCTTGTAAAGCCGTGCCGATGTATCGTTGCTGAACGGGTGACGGATGAAGCGTTCGGCAGTCAGATCCGGCCGGTTCAGATAGCCACGGGCAAGACCCGCCCCACCGATATACAACTCACCCACCGCACCGACCGGCACCGGCTGCAACGCCTCATCCAGCACATACAGCTGCGTGTTGCGAATCGGCCTGCCGATCGGCACCGCCCCTGTCATGGTGCAATCGCCAGCAGCCACATCATAGATGCAGCAGCCCACGGTGGCCTCGGTCGGGCCGTATTCATTGATCACCCGCACTGCGGGGGCGTGGTCGCGCCAGAAACGCAGCGCGTTGGCATGCAATGCCTCGCCGCCAAGTACCAATACGGCGGTATGGCTGGCAGCTTGCGTCGGCAGGGTTTTGCTGAGCAACTCCACATGAGCTGGCGTAATCTTGGCCAGCGTCAGTGCGGCTTGCTCGCTCCACACTGCACCCAACTGCTCGATCTCGTTGTCTTCCGGCACGATGAACAGCTGCTTGCCCGTGATCAGCGGCACATACAGGCTGGTGATGGTGGCATCGAAGGCAATCGAGGAATGCATTGGGTTGCCAATGCCTTCGGGCCGGTCGTAACACGCCACAGCGTGTGCCAGATAGTTGGTCAGGCCGCGATGCGACATCATCACACCTTTGGGCTGCCCGGTCGAGCCAGAGGTGTAGATCACATAAGCCAGATCCTGCTGCGACACCGGCAGATCCAGATTATTGTCGGCCTCGTCCATCAGCTGGCTCTCCAGCTGATCCAACGACCAGGTCCGGCTATTGATGGCTGGCAAGGTGTCCAGCAACGCATCCTGCGTCAATACAATCGCCGCGGCAGAGTCGGCCAGCATGAAGGCAATGCGCTGGGCCGGGTAACCGGCATCGATCGGCAGGTAGGCCGCACCGGTTTTCAGCACCGCCAGGATCGCCACCACCAGTTGATCCGACCGCTTCAGGAACAGGCCCACCAGACTATCCGTACCTATGCCCGCTGCACGCAGTTGCCGCGCCAAACGGTTGGCACGCTGATTCAGCTGACGATAGCTGAGGCGCTGGCCATTGAAATGGCAGGCAATGGCATCCGGTGAGTGCCGCACCTGCGCTTCAAATTGTTGATGAGCACACCACGCCGGGATGGGTGCAGCGGTATTGTTCCAATCCTGCAAAATCAGTTGCTGCTCGGCGGCCGATAGCATCGGCAACTCGCCAACCGGCAGATCTGGTGCGCTGACCATGGCCTGCAACAAGCGTTGGAAGTGATCCGCCAGACGTTGAATGGTGGCCGGCAGGAACAAGCTGGCACGGTATTCGAACTTGCAGGTGAAGCCGTGCCCGCCTTCGTCAATAAACAAGGTCAGATCGAACTTGGCATCCTGCGTATCCACATTGGCATTGACGACCTGCAATGCCGTTGTGTCCGAGGCTGATGCGCGATGACCGGTAAACGCCAGCATTACCTGGAACAGGGATTCGGTAGCGCGGTCACGGGTGGTGTCCACAGCATCCACCACCTTGTCGAATGGCACTTCTTTATTCACCAAAGCGGCCTGAGTGCGGTCACGCACGGCTGTCAGCATGGCGTGTACCGATTGGCTGGCCACCACCTCGCCACGCAAGGCCAAAGTGTTCAGGAACAACCCGACCGTATGCTCCAGCTGCGGTAGCGGCCTGACCGACACGGGCACACCGATGGTAATGTCGCGCTCGCCGCTATAGCGATGCAACAGCACCTGCAATGCCATCAGCAGCACATTGAACGGCGTGGTGGCGCAATGTTTGGCCAGTTGGCGAATGGCCTGGGTGGTATCAGCATCGATCTGCAACGGTTTGCAACCGGCGCGGGACGAAGCCTGGGCATCGCGCGGAAAATCAGTTGGCAGGGTCAGTACCGGTGGCAAGGTCGCAAATACGGATTGCCAGTAGGCCAGCTGCGGCTGCCACTGAGCCTGACGGTGCAGCGAACGATCCCAGCGGGCAAAGCCTGCATAACTGATCGGCGACGGCGGCAGATTGGGTTCCTGCCCTGCCTGCAATGCTTGATAAATGATCACCAGCTCATCATCCAGCAATGCCAGTGAGGCTTCATCCAGCAGCAAGTGATGCGCCGTCAGGACCAATGCGCACTGACTGGGACTGGCAGTCAGGACCCGCAACCGATACAACGGTTGATCGACCAGCTCGAACGGCTTGGCGGCATCTGCCTGGGCGACTTCCTGCACTGCAGCCTGCCAACTGGCTTCGCTCAAGCCACCCAGGGTTTCGATCTGGTATCGGGCTGGCTCGCAGACCCCATGCTGGCTGACCAGCCCCCCATTGATCTGCAGGCGGGTATTGAATACCGCATGCCGGCTGAACAGTCGATCCAGGCTGCGGCACAACAGCCCCAGATTGATCTTGCCATGCAAGTACTTGATGGTGCAGATGGTATAGGCCGCGGCGGCTGGTGACAGTTGTTCGATGAACCACATGCGCTGTTGGGCGAAGCTTAATGGTGCCGGGCCTACGGCAGTCAGCAATGGGTCCAGCGTGCTGTGGCCTGCCATCGGGCGGGCCCGTTCAGCCAGTGCGGCCACGGTTTTCTGTTCGAACACATCCCGCACTGTCAAGGCCAGTTGGTGTTCGCTGGCCAACAACGCCACGGCTTTGGCTGCCAACAGCGAATGACCGCCCAGATCGAAGAAGGATGCATCCCGGCTTACGCCATCCCGACGCAGCAAGCTGCACCAGACAGCCGCAATCGCCTGCTCCACCTCACCTTGCGGGGGAGCTTTGTCCTGTGTCGTCTGCCCGTCACGACTCGGGCTGGGGAACAGCTTCCGGTCGACCTTGTTGTTGGGCAAGCGTGGAAATACCGTCATCGGCACCAATACGGCCGGCACCATGAAAGCCGGCAGGCTGGCGCGAACGTGATCCAGTATTGCCGCCACATCCACCGGCACGCCGGGTTCGACCAGCAGGTAACCGACGATGGCGCCGCCTTCCTGGTAGTCAGCCCGGACCATCGCAACAGCATCGATCACCTGGGGATGGCTACGCAATACCGTTTCGATTTCACCCAATTCGACACGGAAGCCACGCAGTTTCACCTGTTGGTCAATGCGGCCGAGATAATCGATATTGCCATCCGGCAGCCAACGTGCCAGATCGCCAGTCCGGTACAAGCGGCTGGTGCCACTGGCATCCAGCGGGTTGACGATGAACCGTTCTGCGGTCAGATCGGGGCGTTGGTGGTAACCCACTGCCAACCCGATCCCACCGATATACAGCTCGCCCGCCACGCCGATCGGCACCGGCTGCAGCTGTTCATCCAGCAGATGAATCTGGGTGTTGTGTAACGGTTGGCCGATGTGAATGCGCGATGCATCCGACGGCAGAATGGCGTTGGTGGCGCTGACGGTGGCCTCGGTCGGGCCATAGGAATTGACGAAGCGTCGGCCCACACTCCATTTTTGCAACAGATCCAGCCCGCACGCCTCTCCCGCCACGATCAACACAGCCAGATCGGGCAACGAGTCCTCCGGTAATGCTGCCAGTGCGGATGCTGGCAACGTGACATGCGTGACACGGAACCGTTTCAATTGCGCCAGCAGATCCGGGCCGGGCAGCAGGCTCATGGCCGGTGCCATCACCAGTGCGCTGCCGGCGCACAGTGTCATGACGATTTCCCAGATCGACGTGTCGAAACTGAACGAGGCAAATTGCAGCACGCGGCTACCCGCCCCCATTCCCAACAGATCGATTTCAGCCTCGGCCAGATTGCACACACCGCGATGACGAATCAGCACCCCCTTGGGGCGGCCCGTGGAACCGGAGGTATAAATGATGTAGGCAATGTCGTCTGCCGTGACCGAGACAGCCGGTGAATCGATCGGCCAAGCGGCAATGGCAGCCGCATCCCGATCGACATACAGCTTGCTGACGGCGGTATCCTGATAGACCTCGGCAAATTGCGACTGGGTCAACAACAAGTGCAGGCCAGCGTCTTCCATCATGAAACGGCGGCGTTCCAGTGGGTAGTCAGGATCGACTGGCACGTAGATGCCCCCCGCCTTCAGAATGGCCAGGAACCCCACCACCAGCTCAATCGAACGCTGGATACTGATCCCGACAGTCACGCCAGGCTTGACACCCAAACTGACCAAATGATGTGCCAACTGGTTGGCGCGTTCGTCCAACTCACGATAATTCACCACCTGATCTTCAAACATCACCGCGATGGCATCGGGGGTGCGCGCTGCTTGCTGCTCGATCAATTGATGTATGCCGCAGTCGTCGCTGAACGGGATGGCAGTATCGTTCCAGCCAGCCAGTAGCGTCTGTTCAGAGGGAGACACCAGGGGCAATGTCGCCAGATCCTGCTCTGGCATGGCCACCAGCGCGGCGACAAAGTATTCGAAATTGGC
Source organism: Chitinivorax sp. B (assembly GCF_005503445.1). Taxonomy (NCBI): domain Bacteria; kingdom Pseudomonadati; phylum Pseudomonadota; class Betaproteobacteria; genus Chitinivorax; species Chitinivorax sp. B. The sequence goes on from NZ_SCOH01000006.1 coordinate 68,461, forward strand.
TGCCATGCGGTGCAGCGTGTCGGCATCGAAACGATCGGCGGCATATTCCCACACACCTTGCAATTGGATGCCGTCGTCCCACATTTCCAACGTCAGGTCATATTTGGCGGTACCGATATCCAGCTGCTCCGGTGCGGACAGGCTGACCGGGCCGATCCGGCTGGCTGCCGGCAACGCGCCTTGATAGGCAAACATGACCTGAAACAATGGCGATACACCCAGGCTGCGTGGTGGGTTCAGCAATTCCACCAATGTATCGAACGGCATGGTCTGATGACGCAGGGCGTCCAGTGTGGTCTGGCGTACCTGGCCCAGCAGCTGCAGGAAATGGCTACCCGGCGAAACTTGATTGCGGATCACCAGGATATTGACGAAAAATCCGACCAGTTCTGCCAAGGCAGGATGCTGACGATTGGCCACGGGCGTACCGATCAGCACGTCACGCTGTTGCGTATAACGTTGCAGGAAAGCCGTCAAGGCAGCCAGCAACGTCATATACAACGTCACGCCGTGCCGGTTGGCCAAGCTCGCCAACGAGCGACTCAAATCGGCAGGCAGGCAGAATGCAAATCGCGCACCACGCTGGCTGGGGGTGGGCGATGGTTCGTGATCATAAGGCAGTTGCGCCACCGGCAATTGACCGCGCAGTTGCTGCTGCCAGTATTGCCGGGCCTGTACCAGCGCCGGGCTGGCTGACTGGGCTGCTTGCCAGTCGGCCACATCCAGCAACGTCAGCGGTTCTGCCGATTGCTCGGTCGGCTGCCCCTCCAAAGCCTGACTATAGGCGGCTTGCAACTCAGACCACAGCTGGTTGAACGACCATGCATCGCCCGCAATGTGGTGCAGGCATATACCCAGCCAATGGGTTGCCGGACCGGTATTGATTACCGTCACCCGCAGCAGCTCACCCTGTGCCAGGTCAAATGGCTGGCGCGCTGCATCCAGCAAGGTGGCCTGAGCAGCGGACTCATCCGGCCGTTGTTGATGCTGAATTACCAACCCGGTTGCGGGCAGGATCGCTGCCTGTACCTCACCCTGTGCCAGCCAGAAGCGGGTACGCAGGGCCGCGTGTCGTGCCACCAGCCCATCCATGGCCTGCTGCAACGCGGTCAGTGCCAGTGGGCCTTGCCACTGGGCGACATAGGCCATGTTGTAGACAATGCTGTCCGGCTGCAGATGCTGATGGAAGAAGATACGTTGTTGATCCTGAGTGGGCTTGCCATGATGACGGCCACTGGCCACCCATGTTAGGTTGGCATCAGCCTGATGGGTCGCCAGGTATTGATCCAGTGCCGACAAAGTGGGTGCCTGGAAGAAATCGGCAAATGGGATGGCGACCCCGGTTTGTGCCTGGATTTGCGCCAACATGCGAATCGCCAGTAATGATGTACCACCCAGCTCGAAAAAACCGTCCTGCAGTCCCATCGCATCCACCGCCAGTACCTGCTGCCAGATACCTGCCAGCAGACATTGTGACAAAGTGGTCGGCGCCTCGTGTCCAGCCGTGCTGGCGCGCAGGTTCAGCCCGGGCTGCAGCGCCTTGCGGTCGATCTTGCCATTGGGCAACATCGGAAAACTGTCCACCTGGCGGAAATGACCAGGAATGGCCGCCGGTATCAGATACTGGGCCAGAAATGCCTGCCAGCCATCGCGATCCAGCATGGCGGCCGCTGGCTTGAGCTTCAGGTAGGCGACCAGCACGGTCTGCCCTGCCCCACCCTTGACAGCTTGGACAATGGCTTGCTGCACATGGTTGTGACGCTCTAGCAGGCTTTCGATCTCACCTGGTTCAATGCGTTGGCCATCGATCTTGATCTGGAAGTCCTTGCGACCGATCAGCTCCAGGTTACCGTCAGCCAACCGCCTGCCGATGTCACCTGTGCGATAGAGCTTTACCCCGGCCAATTTACCTCGGCCGTTGAAAAAGCGCGCCTTGTCCGCGGCCTCAGCCTGCAGATAACCGGCTGACATATATGGGGTTGCAATCAATACCTCGCCTGCGCTGTCATCAGTCAGCGGCTGGTCGTATGCATCCACCACATAAGCGGTGGCAGCGTCGATCGGACGGCCGACTGGTACCACAGTACGATGACGATCCGCCTCCGTCACGGCATGGCATAGTTTGGCCAACGTGGTTTCGGTCGGACCATATAGGTTCACCAAGCGTGCTTCCGGCAGATCCAGTGCATAGAATTTGTCGACCAGTGAGCCTTTCAGCATTTCACCGGCCAATGCACCTACCCGCAGGCTACGCAGCTGTTGGGCAGCGGTTGGCTGTTCCAGCAGAATCTGGAACAGCGACGGAATCATATGGGTAATGCTGATGCGCTGGCTGTCAAACCAGGCCAGCAACGCAGCCGGCGTATAGACCAGATCGCGGCTGGGTGGCAGACATAGCGTGGCGCCATTAAGCAACGGCAACAACAGATCACGCAGGAATGGGTCGAACATCTGGGCGGTCAGCATGCTGACGCGGTCGGCCAGGGTGACCTGAAGCGCCTTGCTTTCCCAGCGGATGAACTGCAACAGGCTGTCGGTACGGCCCAATACGCCTTTCGGGGTACCGGTCGAGCCGGACGTGAAGTACAGGTAGGCATGCTCCGCCGCAGGCCAGCGTGTGGTCCAATCTGGGCAGGCTGACGATGCGCCCAGTTCGTCCAGTAACAGTACCGGCGGGCGCGGAGCATCCGCCAATGCGGCATCGAGCAAGCTCAGCCAGCGCCGCTCGGTCACGATCAAGCCCATGTCGATCTGTGACAATAGCGCCATCAGTCGACTGACGGGCACGGCCGGGTCAACCGGCACGAACACCCGGCCAGCACCGAAGATGCCCAGTGCGCTTTGCACCAGCCCCAACTGCTGCGGTAGCAGCGTTACCACCATCCGGCCCTGGCCGGCTTGCTCCACAATCGCCTGTTGCACACGGGCCACATCCTGCAGCAACGCCCGATAGCTCACCTGAATGCCGTCACCTTCGATTGCAATTTGATCTGGATAACGTGCTGCAATGTGACTGAATTCAAGCAATATATTCATTCCGCACTTTCAAGAAAATTGGCCCAACCGGCCGGCAACGTCAGGTCACCGGCTTGACACATTCCTGCGTGATATCAACTCAAACGCACAGCTCGTAGCGATCTGCATCCTTCAGGAACGGGAACTGCGTACGCACCTCGTCTAGCAAAGCACGGGACAGGGTTTCGGTGTGAATACGCTCCTGGTTGCGTTCGTGGAATAACACCTCGCCCAACGGGTCGATCACCATCGAATCGCCGCTGTAACGGATACCGTTGCCATCGGTGCCAACGCGATTCACGCCCACCACATAGCTCTGGTTTTCGATGGCACGGGCAGGCAACAGTGCCTGCCAGTGACGTGCACGGCGCTCCGGCCAGCTGGCGATGTACAGCGCCAGGTCATACTTGGCCTGCAGATTGCGCGACCACACGGGGAAGCGCAGGTCGTAACAAATGAAGGTGGCAATGCGCCAGCCGTTCAACTCCACGATCAATGGCTCGCTGCCGGGGGTGTAGTGATCATGCTCGCCAGCAAACGAGAACAAATGCTTCTTGTCATAAGTCCGCAGGCTGCCATCGGGCTTGGCCCAGATCAGGCGGTTGAAATACCGGCCATCCTCTTCAATGGCCACGCTGCCAACCACATCGGCTTGTTTGGCTTGTGCGGTTTCGCGCAACCACGCCACCGCCTTGCCATCCATGGTTTCGGCAATACCCGTCGGGCGCATGCTGAAGCCGGTGGTGAACATCTCTGGCAGTACAATCAACTGCGAGCCCTGGACAGCGTGCAGTTGTTCACTCATCCGACCCAGGTTGTCGTCAATGGCTTCCCAGGCGATGTCGGTCTGGGCCAAGGTCAGCGTCAAATCGTGTTGTTGCATGATGTGTGTTCCCAATTGTTCAGAATGACTTCATTACGGTCGTCTTGCTCCTTGCTCACTTCGCGCATCAGAATGAAGCCGTCGCCATCCGGCACATACCAACCCACGCCGGTCGTACGCCGCTTGCGCGATTCGAACGACACTACCTGGGTGATACGTTCGGCACCGGCCAGGGCCAGTGTCTCTGGCGGTAACAGGCGAAACTGCACCTGATCGATGTCGAAGTGATCCAGGTCCAGCACCCGCAACACCGCCTGCTGTCGCTGACTTCGCAAAAAGCAGACGGCGGCATCTTCGCTGGTGGCATCGATATCGGTCAGCTGAAAACGCTCGGTGCGGAGATGGTCTTCCTTGATATTCACAGTGAGCTGGCCCCCTTCGCGCTCACCGGTGACAGCAGCCTTCTCGCCATCTTCGGTCGACAACCCGGCATAACGACTGAGCCCCTGCCCATCCAGAATCATTTCTTCTTCCGAATCGAGCACATAGTCCGACCAAAGCCCGCTGACGCGGAGTGACATCTGGTTGCGCAGAAACAGCGCCGGTTCACCTGCCAGTTGCACCAATTGCCGCTGGACATGGATATGTCCGATCGGCTCGTTGTTGCACAACACCTGGTATTGCAACGTATGTCCGTTCCCGGTTGGGGCCGGGCTGAGGGTCTGGATCGGGTCAGCAAACATGGATGCCTCGTCTTATACGGCCATGGCCGGTTCGCTCAGGTCGGCGTCGTACAGGCTTTCCATGTAGCCACCCCCCATGACGATTTCGCGGATCTCAGCCAACGGTTGCTGTGCTGATGGCGGTACCAGAAAACCCACTTGCACGGCATAGTCGAGATAACGCGATAACAGCACCTGATCTGACTCATGGCAGCGGATATCGGTATCCGCCAGCAACGCATCGATCTGTGTGGTGTCGTATTTCGCGCACTCCTTGCAATCGCTGCCGTCATAGAAAATCGACAGCAGATCGGTGAAGGTAGAGCGGTACGGCTTGCCACCCTTGACCACCCGGCCTTGCTGCAGTGCTTCGAAATAGCGCTGGGTTTCCTCTTCATTCACCGTGTAGCCATGGATACGCAAGGCCACCACGATGTCGTCGTAGGTGATCGGATTCGGATTGGTCAGATTGAACGTACGATGGTTGGTGACATGCAGGTTCATCACTGCATGCAGTGCCGCCTTGGCCACGTAATCCACCGGGGTGATGTCGAAATCCTCATCCGATGGGAAGGTAACCCCAGTTTCCACCAGCGATTTGAGCATTTCGTAATAGATGCCCTTCACCTTGGTCTGCTTGAGCGGATAGCAACCAGTGACACTGTCGCCCCAGATATTGCCCGGGCGCACAATCACCCAGTCCAGCCCGCGTTTGCCAGCTTCATGCACCAGGTTTTCCGCTTCGAACTTGGACCGTTCATAGTCCATTTCTTCAAAGCCCTGACCGACATCCAGATCCGTCTCCTTGAGCACAAAACCCGGTTCGTACAGCTTGTCGCCGGTCATGCTGAAACTGGAGGTAAACATCAACGGAATCTTGCCGGTCAGGCAGAATTCGATCATGTTGGCCACGCCACCCACATTCACTGGGGCAATCTTGTTGTAGGACGCCACCAGACTGACGTTGGCTGCGCAATGCAACACCACGTCGATCGAGTTCACCAGCTCGTCATAGCTATCGTCACTCAGACCCAACTTGGGCTGGCTGACATCACCCAATACCGGGATGATGCGCCAGGTCTCATCCTTCAGAATGCGCTCCTCGTCATAGCAGAACAGCACATCTTCAATGCGGCGCATCGCCGCTTCATGATTCTCTGCACGTACCACGCAATACACATAGGCTTCCGTGGTCCGCAGGATTTCCTGCAACAGTCTGCCACCCATCACACCGGTGGCACCGGTCAATACGATATTGCTAACGGTCGTCTTGGCCCGATAATTCATTGCGAGCACCTCCCAAACGAAATGCATTCATCAACACGGGGTGGGCCAGCGATTCACATCGCCGCCCGGTGCCCCATCGGTACTGCCTCAACAACTGGGCAACACGAAAAACCGCAAGAAGGCCGGTTTTTCGTACTACCCGTCTACTACAACGTCCCGACCCGCATCCCGCCATCGATCGGAATCACGGCGGCATTCAGGTAGTTGGATTTGCAGGTTGCCAGGAATGTCACCACTTCAGCGATATCCTCTGGCGTCCCCCAACGACCCACCGGCACGATAGATTTGACGATCTTGGTCTCATCCACCGACATGGCCACCGCTTCCTGATCGACAAACTGGGTCAGCATGTTGGTCTTGCAAATGCCTGGAGCAATAGCAGTGACGCTGATGTTCAGCGGCCCCAGCTCGCGCGCCCAGGATTCTGATGCTTTGATCAACCCTGCTTTCGAAGCAGCATAAGCCGCCCCACCTGCCGAACCCCAGATGCCGGCCACCGATGCGATATTGATGATGCGGCCATACTTCAACCGCGCCATCAGGCGTGAAAACACCGCGGTGCAATTGAATGCACCGGTCAGATTCACATCGATCACCTGACGCGACAACGCCACGCTTTTTTCCGACAGGCAGAAACCACGACCGATGATGCCGGCGTTGTTCACCAGTACGGTCAGGTTGGGCCCCAGGCGTTCGGTAATGTCCAGGGCGGCCTGTTCCACCTGATCGGCATCGGTAACATCCATCACAAATGTCTTCAGATGTTCCGGATAACCCAGGTACTGCCCCAACCGCTCCAACGCGGCCGGGTCCCGGTCGGTGGCCGCCACCGCATAACCGACCTCCAGCAGCGATTTGCTGATGGCCGCACCGAAGCCGCCAGCGGCCCCGGTGACGACGGCGATCTGACGACTCACGCTGCCTCTCCTTCCTTGAAGGTGATGTCGATCACCTTCTTGGCATTGGCCATGGCATCGAAGATGCGTTCTTCGAAGAAGCGCACGTCATCCTGATTCATCAGCAGGTTGGAATAGATACGTGACAGCGGCGAGAACTGGATGCCGTAACGCTTGGAGATCTCGCGGATGATGATGTCGCAGAACTTGACCTTGTCGCTGTAGCCTTCCGAGCGATCGACAGTGGTGTCTTGCGAGTGGTAGACCAACGCTGTCGGCATACCTTGCACCACCAGCGGCAGATCATTGGCGTGCGCAGCACGGATGAATGCGTCGCAGATCTGCGAGGTGAAACCTGCCATGCGGTCGTAGCAACCCGGGTCCTGCTCGACCAGGTCGAACGTGGCCTTGATGGCTGCCAGGCCCAGCGGGTAACCGTTGAAGGTACCTGCATGGATCACCTTGCCGCGGGTGTACATGTCCATGATGTCGCGACGGCCGGCGATAGCCGAAATCGGCATGGAACCGCCACCCAGTGCCTTACCGAAGGTGGACAGGTGCGGTGTCACACCCAGGATACCTTGCGCACCGGACAGACCCAGACGAACACCGGTGATGATTTCGTCGAAAATCAGTACGATGTTGTACTTCTCGCAGATCTCCTTGGCACGCTCCAGGTAGCCTTCACGCGGCAGAATGCCCCCACCGTTGATGCAGATCGGTTCCATCAGTACTGCAGCGATCTCGCCGTGATAGCGCTCGATGGTAGCTTCCAGAATCTGGATATCGTTCCAAGGCAGTACGAAGGATTGCGAATCCATCACACCGTCGGCACGACCCAGTGTATCCAGCAAGTCGCCCTTGAACTGTTCCGGAACGGGGTAGCTCAGGTCCTTCTTCTTGCGCCAACCCATGATGTTGTCGGCGTTGCCATGGTAGTGGCCGTGGAAACGGATAAACCGGTTCTTGCCTGTAAAGCCACGTGCCAGACGCAATGCGTTCTGTACAGCCTCGGTACCGCTCAAGCAGAAGCGGACCATTTCTGCGCATGGGATGTGCTTGATCATCTGGGTGCAGACTTCTACTTCCAGATCGCAGGTGTCCACCGAGGTGACCTTCTGCATGTACTTGATCAGCGCTTCGTTATAGGCCTCGTTGTGATGGCCGACGAACAGGGCGCCAAATTTGCAGAACAAGTCCAGGTGCTCATTGCCATCCAGATCCCAGACGCGTGAATTGCGGCCACGATTGAACGGAATCACCAGTGGGCGTTCCGGATCGCCGAAGTTGTAATGGGTACCACCTGGTAACAACTCCCAGCATTGCTTGTAAAAATCTTTCGACTTGTTCAACGACAGTTTGGTATCGGCTTCCATTTGCTTGCGATCCTCTTCCTTACGGATGGTTGGGGGGGTAGAAGGCAATTGGGACTCGGTCGGGTCGGTGTCATCCGGCTCGACCAGTCGAGCACTGCCCGGCTGATAGCGGCGCAGCAGTTCGGGTACTTGTACACCCAGTTGCTGCAAGGCATTGACACGACTCAGGTAGGCTGCACCGGCCATCAGTTCGACAGCCATGTCGGTCACGTGACGTTGTTCGACAGTCTCCAGGATGCTGCCTTTCAACCATTCGTTGGCAGCGCCCATGGCAGACCCGCACCACACCTGATAGTCCACCGCGCGTTCGCTGCTGCCGGAGATGGCCCAGCGTGATGATTGACCCAGATACCACTGGAACAACAACGCCATTTTCTTCTTCGGGTTGGCGCTGGCGGTGACAATCACTGCCTCATTGCCGCGTGACTTAAAGAATGCTTCCGTCTCGGCCCATACCTGGGCCAAAGGCTGTTTGAAGATGGATTGCTCAAGGTTGGCAATCTCTGCCGCCGGAATGTCTTCGATCGATTCATACTGCTTGTACAGGCCGTACAACTTCTGGGCGCGCACCGCATACATGCTGCCACCCTTCAGTACCTGTACCTTGGCTCCCAGCTCGAACATGTCGGCAGATGGCGCCATCGCCACATCATGAATCTTGGCTTTGCCCAGCAACTGTTTGACCTGCGGAGAGGTACCCGCCTCCACGCAGGCCTGATTGATCGACCCGGTCACCACATAGGCCGCACCCATTGCAAATGCACCCAGTACAGCATGTGGTGAACCCAGACCACCGGCAGCACCGACCCGTACCTGGAACGGGTACTGGAACTTTTCCGCTAGCTCATCACGTTGATCGGCGATAGAACGGAAGATGCAACTCAGTACACCACTGTCGGTATGGCCACCGGAATCACCTTCTACAGTGATGTCGTCCGCCATCGGCACGCGGGAAGCCAACCAGGCCTGCTGTTCGGTGATCAACCCTTCGGCCAGCAACTTGCGCACGATCTTTTCTGGCGCCGGGCTGAGGAAGTGTTGTGCCACTTCGCGACGAGATACTTTGGCAATCACGCGATTACGGCGGATCACCGTGTCGTCCTCACCCCGCTCCAGGCCCTTGATGCGGTAGTAGACAATCGCCGACGACAGGTTGACGTAGGCCGAAGCCTCCACCACTTTCACATCCTGCTCGATGAACAGCTTGACGCAGGCCATCTCCCAATCAGGCTGACTGGGGTTATGCAGAAGATTGATGGCATACGGGCCATTCGGCAGCGCTTCCTTGATCCGGCGGATGGCCGTACGGATGCGATCCAGTGTCAGGCCGCCGGCACCAAAGGCGCTGAGAATGCGTCTGGCACCCAGCGCAATCACCATTTCTTCGGAATTGATGCCACCCGCCATCGCGCCGGCGTAATAGGCAAACCGCACGCCGTAGTCATGCAGGAAGGTCGGGTCACCGAAGTATTCCGGCAGGCAGGCAGGTACCACGCCCAGGCAACCTACCTGGCCCTGGCTCGTCAAGCTGCCTGCCGCTTCCAGCACTGCCAATTCCTGCTGCTGCAGCACATACAGCGGCTTGGCCAGTTCCAGCAATTTGCTCTGGGCCTGGCTCAGCGTTTGCAGCATCTTGCCTGGCTGCCCCTGCCACTGATAAGGCGGTGGCGCAAAACGCGGTGCCACGCAGAGTTTGTCGTTGTTCACGTTCATACCTCAATCTCATGTTGAACCGCGTCTGACGGCGGTTGGGCGGCCAGTGCCAAGTTGCGGAAGCCAGCGCCCAAGTTGTCGCAGATACCGATCACATTGCCGCGGTAGATGATCTCTGCCACGAATACCAGCGCCACGCTGGCCAGCGTCTGCCCATCAGCCTCATAGGTGCGGTCGATGGATTTGCAGGTCAGGCGGTAACGCAAGGTTTCCGGCTGACACTTCACCTCACCACGGAACTTGGCGCTGTAGTGGTGATTGGTCAGCGTGTGCGGCGTCAGTTGTGGCAGGTTGTACAGACCCAGGTAGCACAGGAAGAACTTCAGTACCTGTTCGCAGCCTTCTACCAACATGGTGCCAGGCATCACTGGATCGTTCTTGAAGTGCGCCTTGAAAGCCCAGTGTGCGGGATCGATATCGCACTCACCTACCGCCTCACCCAGACCAAACGCACCACCATTGGCACTGATCGATGCAATGCGATGCACCATGCGGGCTGCCGGTGCGTACAGATGCCCCACTCGCTGAACACGATAGGCCGGGCCGAAGCAGCGTTCGAAATCACCGTCCTGCAAGGCTTCGATCTCTGCCGAGCTGAACGATGTCTTGTCGCAGCGCAACGGCGGGTTAAACGGCTGTGCCAGCTGGGTGACTTTCAGATAAGGCGCAGAATCGACACCCTTGGACTTTTCAATATCCTTCGGCAGGAAGAACCCGGAATTGGCCACCAGCTTGAAGCACAACCGATCACCCACATAGCACAGGTACTCGTAGGCGATCAGTACGTTCTTGCCAACTTTCAGGAAGGATTTGATGTTGACCCGGCCACGCAATACCTCCCCCGCCTTCGGCATCTCGCTGTAGACCGTGGTCTGGCTGTCCACCGCGCGGTAACGCAACTGGCCTTTGAAGAGCTGGTCACAACCGATATAGGTGAAGGCCACGATCATGGCGTGTGATGATTCCAGTGACACAAACGCCCCCACCAGGCCATCGATGGCGAACCAGGCATCGTGCGGCAAGTCGCATTCCCATTCGATGAAGCACGGCTCCAGCTTGCCCTTCTGTGCCGACATCGCAGTAATACGTGATGCGAACATATATGGCGGTGACGGCATCCGGGTACGGATCGGATAGGTATCGGCTTCGGCATAATCCGGGCCCAATACCTTGGCCACCGAACCATCAGTCAGCTCAATCAGCTGGGCTTCATCAAACAGTACAGGGCGTGTCGGCTTTACCACCGGTTTGGCTGCAAACGGCTTGATTGGCATTGGGGCGATTGCCGGTGTGGGCAACAATGCATCCAGGTCGCTGACTTCGCCACCCAGCAAGGTGTTCAAGCGGCGATAAAACTGCTGCTCCGCTTTCAGGAAATGCAACTGTGCCTGCACATTGCGTAGATACTGGCGTGCCAATGGGTCCTGTGTGTGAACAGCATGCAGATCGCTGGCCACGGCTGGTGCCACCGGAACAGTCGGCTGGATGACCGGTGCAGCCTGGGGCGACGTGCCAAACAGCGCACAATTCGCCTCGTTCAGGATCATTTCCGGAATGGTGCGATCCCGACCGGTGTACACCCGTGTCATCAATCCACCGGCCTGTGCGCGATACGGTACCGGCTGACGGGCAGCCTGACGTTGGCTGTCTGTCGGCTCTTGCAGAATCAGGTGAGCATAGGCGCGATCCACCCCCAAGCTGTTGACGGCAGCCTTGCGTAAACCACCGGCCGGCGCTTTCCAGTCCTGCCCGGCAGGGTTGGTACGCAAGGTGCGATAAGCAGCCCAATCGGGATAGGCCTGTAATCCGGCAGTCGGCGGCAAGTAACGGCGATACAGGCACAATGCGGCCTTGACAATACCCACCATGCCCTGCGCCAACGCCAGATGCCCGTAGTTGGCACTGACCGACCCCACCGTGACCGGTGTCGTGACTGCACGCTGACCATAGACACGATTCAGCCCTTCAACCTCAATCAGGTTGCCTTGCAGCTGACTACCACCGCTCAGCTCTACATAATCGATGTCGTCAGGTGTGCAATCCGCTTGTTGCAGCGATGCCGCCGCAGCGCGTGCCACCGCATCGGCAACCGGGGTAAAGGCTGTGCTGGCGCCACGCTCATGGCCAACCGCCAGCCCACGCATCACAGCATAGATGCGATCCTGTGCCGCAGTAGCGACCTGTTCCTGCTTCAGAACAATCACACCAGCTCCCTCGCCAACCGGCAAGGCAGCATTACGTTGATGCGACCACAGCACGTTCTCCAAGCCGCCGGCAAAACTGCCACCGGCTACGATGACGGCTTCCACCAACTGTTGCGACAACATGAACTGCGCAACTTCAATGGCCTTGAACGGCGCATTCTCATGCGAGCCCAGCGAGAAGGCCGGGCCATCCAGTTTCAGATGCGCGGCAATCCGGCTGGCGACCACATTACCGATACCGCCGGTGATCCCTTCCGGATAGGGCTCAGGGAACAAGCTGTCCTTGGCGATGGTTTCCAGCGCGGCTGTCTGCGTCTCGGTCAACTTGATACCGCACTGTGCCAGGCTGTCGCGGATCTGCCAGGCCATTTCGTTGCGCGCCTGATAGCGTGAGCAACTGTAGTCGACATCCCCCGCCACGATCACGGCGATATTGCGCTTTTTGCCATCAACCTGATAACCAGCGTCGTAGAAAGCCCGCTCGGCTACCGGCATCAGGAACAGATGTGACAGCAGATGACTGCCGATCACTTTGGGTGGTAATTTGAAATGCTTACAATCGAAATCCAGCGACTCGATATATGCCCCGATCGGTGGTGTATTGAAGCCACGTGCCTGCAATACATCGTCACGGCCCTCCAGACCCAGCCAGCGCGTACGTGGTAAGGCGGCCAGATGGTCGCGACCGTGACGGATGGTGGCATCGAACTGATCGACTTCATCCGTACCCGCCAATGACACTCCTACCCCGACAATCGCCAGCGGTGCCAACGTCAATGGGGCTTCGGTAACAGGCTGATCGTTTGCAACATGCTCACGCAATACCATGTGGCCGTTCACACCACCAAAGCCGAAGGCATTGATTCCAGCCCGTTTGAGCTGGCCATGCTGCGGCCAAGGTGTGGTCTGACGCACCACCTGCTCGATACCCAACTTGCCTTTCGGCGTGCTGACCAGTTCCTGTACACCCAAGGTGGGGGGAATGACGCCATGCTTCATCGCCAGCAACACTTTGAGAATGCTGGCCATGCCGGACGCAGTCAGCATGTGGCCGATATTGCCCTTGTTGGCGCCAACCAACGGGTATTGGCCATCATCACCAAAGAATGCCTCGACGGAGCCCAATTCCACCTGATCGCCCACCGGTGTACCGGTAGCATGGCATTCCAGATAATCGATGTGCTTGTCCACGCCTTGATAAGCACGTTGCAGCGACAGCATCTGGCCGTTGAAATCCGGCACCAGAATATGCTTGGCACCACCATCGTTGGACAAACCGATGGATTCGATCACGCCATAGATCTGATCCCCATCACGCACTGCGTCTGCATAGCGCTTCAATGCAATCAGCCCGGCGCCCTCGCCGGCCTTCAGGCCTTGCGAATGACGATCGAACGGTACCGACTGGCCATCACCAGGGAAGGCCTGCAGCACGTTGAAACCATGGTCGATATAAATATGATCGGCGTGGCATACCGAGCCAGCCAGCATCAGATCGGCCTTGCCGCTCTGCAGGTAATAGCTGGCCACCTGAACGGCATACAACGCCGATGCGCAAGCCGCATCCAGCGTGAAGCATGGCCCTCCCAGGCCCAATGCCTGGGCAGCAATGGTGCCGTTGTAACTACCGGTCATCATGTTCTGTTCTGACAAGCCATCAGCTTGCCAGCGCTCATGAAAACGGAAGTCCGGACGACCGATCAGTGTTTGCAGATACGGTGTCAGAATCTGATGATAAAAACCACTCAACAGTCGTTTCACGGCATGAGTCGGCATGCCGATATTGCCGACAATCAGGCCGCAACGCTGACGCATGGCAGCATCTGCGTCACCATAACCGGCATCCTTCAATGCCTGCTCGGCAGCGTAAAGTGTCCAGTGAAACAGCGGATCAAGCGCAGACAGCTCATCTGCAGGCAGTCGATAGCGGCCTGCATCGAACTGGAAGCCGCGTACGTGGCCGTTCTTGTTGTAATTGATCTTGTCGGCCGTACCCGGAATCGGGTCGTAATACAGGGCCGGGTCCACACCCAGCTCCTCGCTAGACAACGGACTGGTGCAATCCCGTTGGTCCAGCAGGTTTTGCCAGTACTGCGCCGGTGTTTCGGCGCCAGGGAACAGGCAGCCCAAGCCGATGATGGCAATGTGTTCCATAATGCATCCAAGCCTAAAAGTAATGCCGATCGAGGATTGCCGGACGCACGCCGCCCTGCCGGGCTACGCAATGAACAAGCTAAGCTATTCACTGCGTAGCGGCATGGTGAGGTGGGCGCCGACGCCCGTCAGTTACTGCAGGTGATGATTCAAGCCACCGCGGTGGTCTCCGGATCGCACAATTGCTGGCGTAGTTTCTTCGACACAGTGAAGGTCAACCCGGACAGCTTGCTGAACACCTTGCTGGCCTCGTCGTGAACGATGATGTCGGTCACCAGGGCAGCCTGGCTTTGTGACACCACAATCATCGACAGATAGAACGGCTGGTCGAACGCAACCGGGGCAAACTGCTCCCACTGGCCGATCTGTGATGGCAGGCCGGCTTTGTCGGATTGCAACATCAGCCACGCCAACGGCGCCTGCACAAACACATCACCCAGATACGGATTGAACGAATTCACCAGGAACTGGCCCTGCTTGTTCTCCTCCGTAGCCGCCAACGTGCCACTGGCTGTCAAACGCTTCTCGTCGGCATTCAACAGATGCTGGATGCCACGGAATGCATCGCCATGGAACAGCAAGGCACCTTGTCGCATGTCACCGTAGATAGCCGGATGATCCAGCGCCCCACTCAGTTTGGCCTCGGCATAAATCGGCTGTTCGACCGTTTCGTGGCTCATGGTCACAGTGGCCTGGTACCGGTTCAGTTGCTCGCCATCGTTATCGTTGAACACGCTGACAGCCAGCACATGACGGTCATTGCCCTTTTCCGGCGCGCTGATCGGCTTGATTTCCACCACGAAGCGGCGCTGTTCCGCCTCGTCGAATACCACGCCTTTCAGTACCTTGAAGTCGCTCAGCTTTTCCAGGTGGTAACCCGGCAGCAGGTCTTCGCAGATCTGCACCATCCAGCCTGCGGCCACCGTTGCTGGCAACACCGCATGCTTGCCGACCACATGATCCTGCAGGAAGCCGTTGTCAACCGGATTCAGCTCACGCACCACGCGAGTGACCGCTGGCAGCCGCTTCACCTTCGGGCTGACCTTATAACTACCACCGCCAATCAGCAACTGTGGCACGGCCGCGCTGCGGAATTCGTTGACGAAATGGTCCACACCGGTCTGTGTCGGAATGATCGCCAGCTTGCGTTCCGCATACGCTTTCTTCAGCACGTCATTGACCATACCAGTGTCCCATGGACCCCAGTTGATCGAACGCACAAAGGCCTTCGGATATTGCGACTGGAACAACCAGGCAAACTTGTTCAGCACTTCGTTGGCCATCGAATAATCGGTCTGCCCGGCATTACCGAAGAAACCAGATACCGACGAGAACACCACCACGTGCTTGAGCTTGTCGGTCTTCACTGCCGCCAGCAGGTTCTCCAGGCCCTTGACCTTGGTCATGAACACGCTGTCGAAATCAGTGGCAACCTTCTTCTCGATGCGCTTGTCAGCCAGATTGCCAGCACCGTGGATCAGCCCTGTGACGGTACCCAGCTCGCGCTGGATGTCTGCCACTGCACGGGCTACATCCTTGGCATCGCCAATGTCGCACGCCACGTAGATCGCTTGACCGCCGGCTTGTGCCACCTTGGCAATGGTCTGCTTCACCTCGGCAATCTGCAGCACATCCTTCAGCATGCGGTCCACTTTTACCGGCGTCGGTTGCTCACCCTGCGCTTGCAAATACTTGATGGCGCTAGCCTTGAGGCCATTGACCTCGTTGACACCCTCTGCCCAGGCAGGTACCGGCCCGTCGATACGGGTACGACCCAACAAGGCAAAACGTGCCGGATACCGCTTGGCCAAGGCGATCACGCATTCGGCGGTAATGCCGCGTGCCCCACCGGTTACCACGAACACCGATTTCGCATCGATATCGGTCAGCGATGGCTGGCCATCGATGGCTACCTGCTCAAAACCCAGACCAAACCGTTCGCCTTTTGCACCCCGGCCAATCTCGCCAACATCGGTCTGCGCATCGCCCAACTCTTCCAGAATCATGGTAGCTGCGGCTGCCTTGCTGGCTTTCGGGTCAATGTCAACGGTACGGCAGAAGCTGTCTTCCCATTCGATGTTCAGCGACTTGGTCAGCCCGGTCATACCCGATGCCACCACCGGGAACATGCCACGACCTGCCGTTCCCAACTCACCATCCAGCTGGCTGACCACGAAGAAGAAGCTGCGGCCGTTATTGATCTGGCTGAAGGCCGGTTGCAACAATTTGGCTAGTGTGAAGACAGTACGGGCGCTGTCGTAATCTGCTGCATTGAAAGCCCCATCCACCGATTTCACGTTACCAACTGCAGCTTGCAGGTGTACCACCCCGCCAATGGCACCTTCAGCCTTGGTCAACTTATCCAACAAGGCTTGCAAGGTGGCTTCGTCGGCACGATCAAGTACGTAATCGTTCACGCCCTTGATCCCCTTGCGACCACCCTTACCTTGTTGCCAGCCAAAGATCAGACGGGCCACACGTTGCTGCTGAGCAAGCAGGCTCTTGGCCAGTTCATCGCTCAGTCCCTTGCCATCATCCGTCACCAGCCAAATGTGATCAGGCGCCAGATCCAGTGCCCGTTGATCGGGCTTGGGCAGGGCCAGCTTACGTGGCTGGTAGCGGTGAATGGTATTCAGTGCAATTTCGGCATCACTTACAATCAAGCGCCGAGCTGGGGCAGATGCGTCTTCCCGCGGCTCAGCTAGGGATTTTTTTGCTGCAGATTCCTTGTCGGCTTCTTCGCTGGTCAGCTTGCGTGTGGTCGCAACGAAACCCAAGTTGCGCAACGGCGGCGCATCCTCAACCGGCGTTTCGACGATTTCCGGCGCAGCGGCTTCAGCCACCGGTGCAACAGGTGCGGCAGCAACCGGAGTAGTTTCTGCGGCGGCTGGGGTGCCTTGGCCTTTCAGTTCGGCCAGCAGTTCGTCGATGGTTTCCTTGAAGAAGATCGCCATCTTGCGAATATTACTGAACGCGTCGATGTCGAAAGTCTCTGTTTCCTTGGCGCTTTCTGCATCCTGGAAGTACGGCACGCCGGCGGCCAGAATGTCGAACATTGCACCGAAGATTTCCAGGCGTTTGATGGAATCGATCCCCAGATCCGCTTCCAGATCCATTTCTTCATTGATCATGTCAGCCGGGTAGCCTGTGCGGTCGCTGACAATTGTCACCAACTGCTTGACCAGATCTTCTACCGTAATGGCTTCAAAGCGTTTCACCAGGGCTTCGTCTTCTGCGCTGAGCGTGGGTGCTGCAGCAGCAACAGGGGCCGCTGGTGCAACCGGCGCAGCTACCGCAACCGGTGCCATTTCCGGAACGGATGGTTTGGGTGCCTGCACCGGTGCAATCGGCGCCGCTTGAACCGGCGCAACAGCCACCGGCGCGGTGACGACAGGTGCAGTCGCGGCCACGGGCGCTGCAACAGGCAAGGTCATCGGGGCACGTTGTGTCGTCAGGGCTGACACTCGGCTGGCACGTGCTGCTTCGCCGCCCAACATGGCTTGCTGGTTGTCGAAATAGTGTTCATGGTTGACGTGGTACAGCTCCTGATTTTTGTCCAGCAACTGGAAGCTCTGGCTCAGGCTAGCAACCACATCGGTCAATTGCGGGCTGCCCTGGAATTTCTCCAGCAGTGTGCACTGCTTGCTCATCAACGAATTCAACAGCTGGATGTATTCGCGCTGGTTCAATTGGAACTGCTGATGTACCTGACTCAATACGTTCTGAGCCTGGATCTGTGCGCCCAACACGCTCAGCATTTCATTTTCGGGCTTACCGCTTTGCATCATGCCTTCTCCATTAAAAGCAGGAACAGGACTCAGCCAGTTCATGCCGGTGTTGTCTTCAACCAGGGTTTCAACTGCCAATACGGTTTCCTGTCGCTGTCGCGGTGGCGGCCAATCGACCGGTTCCGCTTCCAGCACAGGGACTGACGGTGTGGGTGCCGGTGCAACGACCGGCAGGCGTTCATTGATGAATGCTTCAACCGCGCGGGTATCCTGACGCAAAGCATGTTTCCGCTTCTGCCGTGCTTTGTCGGAAAGGAAGAAGCCACCGCTCATGGTGAAGCTCATACCTTTCTTCTTGGCTGCAGGCGCAGGGATCGGTGCTGCCTGGGGATCCAGATTGCTGAACTGCACGCCTTCCACCACCAGCTTGGCCAGTGCACGCTTGAATTGCAGTGCGGCATCACCATTGGCGCTGGGGTTGAGCGATACCACGCTGTGCGGCTTGCCTTTCAGAATATCTGCCACCAGCTTGCCCAGAATGCCCTTCGGACCAATCTCGATAAACAGATCACCACCACGTTGGTAGATCTGCTCAACGGTTTGACTGAATCGCACCGGACTGATCAGTTGCTTGATCAGGGAAGCCTTGATG
Organism: Chitinivorax sp. B; assembly: GCF_005503445.1. NCBI lineage: Bacteria > Pseudomonadati > Pseudomonadota > Betaproteobacteria > Chitinivorax > Chitinivorax sp. B. The sequence goes on from NZ_SCOH01000006.1 coordinate 87,031, forward strand.
GCTGCCGGGTCCTGGCTATGCGGTTCCGCCGTTGCCGTGGAGAACACTGTGCATTGCGGCACCTGGAACGGTACATCGGCCAGGTTGGCCTGGAACGGCGCGCAGGCGTGTTCCACAAATGGGGTATGGAAAGCAGCGGACACCGCCAGTATCTGGCTACGCACTTTTCGTTCGGTCAGGAAGGCATATGCCTGCTTGATCGATTCGCTGGAACCACCCAGAACCAGTTGCTCTGATGAGTTGTAATTGGCGACGATCAGGTCCTTGAACCGTCTTAGTACTTGATCGACCTGCTCTTCGGACATCGATGCAGCCAGCATCGCACCCAGTTCGGCATTGGCATCCGCAGCGGGCGTTTCCACCGCGGCACCCCGCGCCAGGGATACCCGGTAGAAGTCATCATCCGACAACACACCGGCTGCCCATAGTGCGGTCACTTCGCCATAACTGTGGCCGGCCATGAAGTCTGCCTTCAATCCCAGCCCTTGCAACAGCTTGTAGTAACCCGCGCTGATGGCACCGATGGTGGGTTGGGCCCGACTGGTACGGGTCAACGCTTGCATCTGCTGCTCGGCAGCCTGCTCGCTGAAGACCGGTTGCGGGAAGATGACGTTGGACAGCGGGGCATTGCCTTGTGCATAGGCAATCGCATCCAGGCCTTCGATGGTTTGACGTACCACAGGGTAGTCATTGACCACTTCGCGGGCCATGTTCACATATTGCGCGCCCTGTCCTGGGAACAAAGCCACCACCCGCCCTGCTGTCGCAACAGCGCGTGGCTTGTAGTAAATCCCCAGTGGATGCTCCCAATCCTTATCCAGATTGGCTGCCAACTGCTTCAGCGCTTCGCCGAGCAATTGTGTAGCTTGCGCCAGGCCTTCAGCTGCAAACGCCAACCGGGCTGCACCCAAGGCAATGGGCTGACCTATTGTGGTCTGCTGATGCGCACGGAACAACCCTGCCCCGTCAGCCGCCTGCCAACCAGCCAGCATTTCCTGACCTTGTGTCAGCAGTTGCGCCGGCGTATCCGCTTGCAACACCACGACTTCTGCCCGGCGATTCAAGCGGTAGGTACCGTTCGGCTCCGGCTGATGTTCCTGCAGAATGGCGTGATAGTTAGTGCCGCCAAAACCGAACGCGCTCAACGCAGCGCGACGTGGTGCACCATTAACCGGACGGAACCAGGGCTTGCTGTCGATGTTCACGTAGAAGGGACTGCCTTCCAGCGACAGCTCCTTGCTAGGCTGCTTGACGTTGATGGTTGGCGGCAACACCTTATGGAACAGGCCAAGTGCCACTTTCATCATTGAAGCGGCGCCGGCTGCGCAACGGGTATGACCGATCTGCGATTTGATACTGCCGATGGCAATGGAGCCTTCTGGAATCTGGCAGGCTTCGAATACTGTCCGCAAGCTGTTGATTTCAGTGTGATCGCCAGACTGAGTGCCCGTGCCATGTGCTTCCACCAACTGGATGTCGGCTGGAGACACGCCTGCACGCTGATAGGCACGATTCATGGCCTTGACCTGGCCTTCGTGACGCGGCGCGAAAATACTCTTCGCCCGGCCGTCACTGGAGGCTTGCAGGGATTTGATCACCGCATAGATGCGGTCGCCATCGCGCTCGGCATCTTCCAGGCGTTTCAATACCAGGAAGCCGACGCCGTCGCCCAGCATCATGCCGTCGGAATCCTGGTCAAACGGACGGGAAATATTGCTCTTCGATAGCGCAGGGGTCTTGCTGAAGCACAGGAACGAGAAAATCGAGTTTTCCAGATTCACGCCACCAGTCAATACGACGTCGCAACTACCATCGGCCAATTCACCGATAGCAGCTTTGATCGCAGCCAGACTGCTGGCGCATGCGGCATCCACCATGTAGGACGTACCGCCCAGATCGAAATAGCTGGCAATCCGGCCGCAGGCCACATTGCCGAGGAAGCCAGGGAAGCTGTCCTCATTCCATTCCAGGTACAGGTCGTTGACTCGCTCGATGACCTCGCTCGCCACGGTGTCCGACAAGCCCGCGTTGAGCATGATCTTCTTCAGGTAGGGACCCTGCTGACGTGATGCCAGCGAGAACGAAGTATTGCCGTTACCTGCCCCACCCAGAATCACACCGACCCGGTCACGGTCGACCGGCAGCGGATTGTCACCGACCAGTCGCGCATCCTGCATTGCCTGCTTGGCGACATACAGCGCAAAGATCTGCGCAGTACTGATCGATTCCAGCATCAACGGTGGTAACTTGAATTCAACCGGGTCGAACTCAATCGGCGGCACAAAGCCGGCCTTGTAACCGTAGGTTTTGTCAGCGGCGGTCGGATCCGGATCGTAGAAATCCGCCTTGCGCCAATATTCCTCACCATTCATCTGGTCCACGTCGACAATCGAATCCTTACGATTGATGACATTGGTCCAGAAATCGTACAGCGTCGCCGCATCCGGAAAGTGGCTTGCCATCCCCACAATCGCGATATCCGACGGACGTGTTGCATTGCTCCACAGCGCCTTGTCCATAGGCTCCTCACCTTTTATACAGCCAGATCGTTTTCACATCATTTACAACAGTTACATTCTCTTTTGGAGAATCCAGCAATCGGTTCAAACCGATTCACGACAACCATTCAAACGTGTTACCACTACCTGGCATGGCGGAGAGCCCGACTTAGCGGGGTCAGCCATGCTTGGAAATCTTGTTTCATCCGGGATTCAACCGGCCAAACCGTACATCCAAACCAGCTTATTGTTGCGGGATACCGGCCATCATCCGGTGCGCCGCATTGATTCAGGAATGTTGTTACGCCTCATTTGATTGCTGCAGTTGCCGACGATGTCGTCGCACCTGTATTCATTGGCGTGGCCAGTGCAGCCCCGCGTGCTATCCCCAACAGGGCGCCACCTACCGCGGCGGCGGCACCCAATATCACCTCCAGAACCACGACCAGCCACAGCGGAATATGCTGAATGGCGAACAGCCGTGTAATCACCATGCCGCCACCGGTCACCATGCCGGCTGCGGCATGCAGCAGAAAATACATGTCCGCTTCCTTGACCTGGTCATCTTCTGCCACGTGGACCAGACCACAACGCACATCACCGATAACCTGATGCTTGCAGGCGTGACAGACCCACATCGCTACCACGTAAACTGTCCCCGCCACCGAATACACCACATTGCTGAACGGAATGGCCGACGAATCCGGATAGGCCGTACCCGAAAAAAACTGATGACTGATCAAGCCGCACAACGCTGCTGCAACCACCCCCCATGGCAGCAGGTAGGCGCCGAACACCCGCTCGTCGCTCTGTTCAGCAGAAGCAGGCTGACTGCCTTGCGCATACTGCTTCAGATAACCGCTCAAATATGGCAGACCATGGTTTCGGATCAGTATCAACATGCCTGTCAGCGAACAGGCAAAGATCGCGACCAACATCATCACCAGCCAGAACCAATTGGTTGGAATCTGTTGAACGAGCCACCACAACAGGCCTGCCATCACCATCGATATCAGCACACCTCGCCAGAACAATCCCGGCCAGATATCGAAATTTGGGTTGACAGTCGACGTGGCGTGTTCCATACCAAGTGGGAAGGTGCCAAATGCCAACATCCGGTTTCGTTCCGCAAATAGCGTTTCGGCCGTGATCACCAGCATTGATGCCGGCAGATACACCACTGTGAACAAGGTGATTGCGTCCCGTTGGATGGGGCTGCCGATTTGCCCTGCAACGAAATAAAGCAGTGACACAATCGTCAAATCAATCAGCAATCGGATCACACAACTGCCGATCAAGCGATCCCATTGCCAATGCGATGGGGGAAGGTTGTTCACGCTTCAACTCCTTAGTCTTGCTGCCAATTGGTTGATATTGGATCGGCTGCAGTCATCTGATTTTCACAGGCAAATCAATACCCGCCCACCATTTACCTGGCCTGCACCCTACTGCCATGATGACGATTGATTTGTTCAAACTTTGTCGTTCATTACCACCATTTTCTACATTCTGATGTGACCGACCTGCTTGAGATTCACGCTTCGATCCGATCATCAAGCAATATCGTATTTGAGAATCTTTACAGTTTTACCATGTTGCGCATCACACTTCCGACTGACAAATAGATCATTTCAATTCTGGCCAGGCGGTATGTTGAGTGAAATGGCAACTGCCCAGGAAAACAGCATTCAGCTCTTACTATTTGCCACTCAATTGGAGCAAAGAATCTATCTCTTTGAAGCGCATGGCAACAACATGATTCAATGCGAAAATCCGCATCAATCGAATTGCCGTATTTTTCAATCTACGCAAAAACACTCGCATATTATTGTTTTTATTGTGTTATTTTAAATGACGAAGAATGACTCCGTGTCGTTCTCGCACACAAAAAATTTCATCAAAAGGCCAGATTTCAACGAAATTCCACGCTTGAAAACGCTTCAAAATAGCCAGCTTTCTGTTACGGTTTTTTACCGACACGGTGCTGACAATCAATTCATGAAAAGCAAATATTCACCTTCCTGCCATCCACAGGTCTACATGTTCAAACGCAGCTTCAATGCAGTTCCAGCATGCGGTGCAGCCTTTTCAATCAATGCAGGAAGGGCTGCATATTCCATCGATTCAGATATACACACCACTTTATTCCTATGCCATATTTAAGGACGAAAAAAATATTGTGGGTTTCCGAATTTTATATTGTGGAAAACCACTATTATTTCTACATATAATTATTCGAATATTCAACATTCCTTTGGCATGAAAGTACTGAAAATAAACACATCTTTGCGTTAATCATGAAACTCCGAACATTGGAATCACCCACCATCCTGCTTTTTCACCTTCTGAGAAAATATGGAAAGTCCAAATAGATCAATTATTTGAAATCACCCCAATTCAAAACCTGGGTATTACGGCCTGCTTGCAAACCCACACCTGTCCTGCTCAAAGCCCTTTCCATCTACCTACTCAGGAAACACTAAGGATTGACTGGCACACTGCATCCCATTCACATCGGGAGTCCGCCATGCACAGCTATCTCAATCGCTTGTTGATTTGCATCCTGCCGACATTGGTTTGAATCGGAGCGCATGATGGTTTCTCTCGCTCGTGCTTCGCTGATTTACGAATGGCGCCGTTTCCTGCCTGCCATCCTGGCTGTAGCCTTTGCTGGCTTGCTGGTACAGGTACAACTCAGCCTCCTGCTGGGCATGTTCAGTTCGGTTGCGGTCTATATCGATCGATCGTCTGCAGATTTATGGGTTGGCTATCCCGGCACACAAAGCGTGGATTTGGCACGACCGATTCCCGGTAAAGTGGAAAACGGTCTGCGTATGCACCCAGACGTCACCGTTGTCGAACGTTTTACCTGGACGGTGGGTGACTGGCAGCGCCCACAAGGCGGCAAATTATCGGCTGTGCTGATTGGCATCGACCCCAAACCTGAAGCAATGACATTTGCCAGCTTGCTGACCCCAGCGCTTCGACAACGCCTACAGGAGCCTGGCAACGTGCTGGTGGATGAGGCGGATCTCGACAAATTGGGTGTCAAGGTTGGCGACGATGCCGAGCTTGCTGGCAAGCGGGTACGTGTCGCCGCCACAGTCAACGGGATCCGTTCCATGGGCGGGGCCAATGTACTGACATCACTCAGCACTGCTCGCAGCATTGACCCCTATCTGCGTGGGGACACCACGGATTACTTCCTGGTGCGCCTGAAAGACCCCGAACACGCCGAGTCGGTACGTGATGCATTGAAACCGAGTGGCAGTTTCAAACCATTCGAGGTGTGGACCTCGGAGGAATTCTCGATCCAGTCCCAGCTTTACTGGTTGTTTGAGTCAGGTGCAGGCTCCGGCTTCCTGTTTTCGTCGGCGCTTGGGCTATTGGTTGGCATCGTCATCACAAGTCAGACGCTGATGGGGGCCATTGTCGCCGCGTTGCGCGAGTACGCCACGTTACGTGCACTAGGTGTGTCCACCCATTCGTTACGTGCAGTTGTCGTCGAGCAGTCATTCTGGGTAGGGCTGCTCGGACTGATCATCACCGGTCTGATTGGTGCCTTGTTGGTGGTGCTGGCTCGCGCTGCCCACATCGCACTGGAGGTGCCGATGTGGGGATGTATTGCCACCGGCATCCTGGTGCTCAGCATCGCTTTGTTGTCTGGCCTGTCGGCGTTACGCGCCCTGAATCAGGCTGAACCGTTCACTTTGTTGCGATAAGGAAATCATCATGTCCGCTACGCCCACCATCATTGGCGAGCAGCTGTTCCGGTCTTTCAGCAGTGGCAAAACCAAACAGACTGTGCTGAACGGCATCTCCCTGTCGATTCTGCCCGGCGAGTTGACGCTGATCATTGGCCCTTCGGGGTCCGGCAAAAGTACTTTACTGTCTGTTCTGTCCGGCCTATTGTCACCTGATTCCGGCACCGTTCAGGCCCTGGGTATCGAGCTGAACCGCCTGTCAGACGAAGAACTGGATCGCTTCCGCCTGGAAAACTGTGGTTTCGTGTTCCAAGGATTCAATCTGTTTAGCTCATTGACCGCGCTGGAAAATGTGCTGCTGCCCTTGAGCTACGGCCCCAAACTGGATAAGACAGAAGCAGAACGTCGGGCGACCGAAGCACTGGAGATGGTTGGCATGGCACCTCGCTTGAGATTGCGGCCGATGGAACTGTCCGGCGGTGAAAAGCAACGCGTGGCCATTGCCCGCGCCTTGGTTAAACGACCCCGTCTGCTGTTTGCTGATGAACCAACCAGTGCACTGGATAGCCACAACGGCCAGATTGTCATCGACATTTTGCACCATGTCGCGCAAGAGCAAGGCACAACCGTATTGGGGGTATCACACGACAATCGCCTGATCAAACACGCTGATCGTGTGATTACGCTGGAAGATGGTGCAGTGGTCAAAGACCAGCGTGCCCGTACCATGCTGGAGGCCGCATGATGCGCATGCAACCACTCTGGCTGGCCATCAGCCTGGCATTGACCTGCGCTCTGCAGACCGGTTGTTCGGAAACACAGGCCAGCAAGCACAATCCCGCAGCGCCAGTATCACCTTGGGCGGCGATGGCAAAAGGCCGCATCAGCATTGAAGGCGGCGTCATCAACATTGCCGCTCCTCGCCCAGGTATCGTGCAGGAGGTATTGGCGGAAGAAGGTGCCGAAGTCAAAACCGGCGCAGTATTGGCCCGCATTGATGACCGCGAGGCGCGACTGGCTCTGAAAGTAAAGGAACAGGAACGCGATGAGGCCCGGGAATCGCTACGCCTGTTACAGCTACGTCATGATATTGCCCAGCGAGAGCTGAAGCGACTCAATGGCTTGCAAGGGGATGAGGTGGTCTCGAATCAGGATCGGGACAATGCCCGTGACCAGGTTTTATTGGCTGCAGCCGAGCTGTCACGACAAAAAGCAACATTATCCGCCGCGGAAGCGCAGGTGGCTGCCAGCCGCCTAGAAGTAGAGCAGCATGTGGTTCGCGCCCCCCTGGCTGGACGCATCATCCGCCGGCAAGCCAAACCGGGTGACGGTGCCTCTACCCTGAACGTGACGCCGTTGTTCCTGTTTGCACCCCATGGCCCCCGCATCGTCCGGGCTGATCTAGAAGAGCGGTTTGTCAACGCGGTACGACCGAATCAGGCTGCCGAAGTCGTGCTGGAGGCAGACGAGAGCAAGGTCTACAAAGCCCGAGTGCTGCGCCTGGGTGAAGTCTTTGGTAGCCGACCGGAAAATGACGACCCGAACGAAAAGCAGGACATACGAGTTATTGAATGTGTATTGGCGCTGGAAGCACCTGAGCTACGGATCGGGCAACGGGTGCTGGTCAAGATTGCCCGCCAGAGCGGAACAGGCGCATCATGAAATACACCCTTCCCTTGATCGGCTGCGCCCTGTTGAGCGCCTGCGCGCAAGTCACGCCGCCCAACACCCCCCTGACTTTGCCGGATCGCTATGCCACACCGGTAGCGGGCAGCCTGCCGACCGGCGATGCCTGGGCCAGCCTGGGCGACCCCGGTTTGACTCAGTGGATTGAACAGGTGTGGGCTCGTAATACTGATCTGGCTGCGGGTGTGGCCCGACTGGATGAAGCACAGGCCGAGCTGACAGTGATCACAGCCGATCGGTATCCAAAACTGGACTTTGAACATAGTGCCGAACGGCGACGCCAGTCCAAGTACGATCTTGGCGAAGTCAGCGAGGAGACCAAGAATCCCAGTACCCGCCATGCATCCCAGCTGGTGTTCGGCTATGAATTGGATTTGCGGGGTCGTATTCGCGCTGCCATCCGGGCCGGAGAAGCAGACAGGGCGGCGAGACAATTCGATCATACTGCACTACGCTTGAGCCTGGCGCGCGAAACCGCCACCTTATGGTTCAATCGGGCCGAGCTGCAGCACAACTTAACGCTGGCCAACCAGCAACTGACATTACAACGACAAATACTGGACAGCACCCAGCGCAAGCGTCGTGCCGGTCTGCTCAGCGGTAACCAGTTGCATACCCTGGAGCAAGAACTGAATGAGGTTGACTGGCAACTGAGACAGGAAAATGACGCCCTGCAACGTGTGGAACGTAGCCTGTGCCAACTGGCTGCCATGACGCCAACTGACTGCCGGCTGCCAGAGGGTAAACCACTTGACCAGCTTCGCCAGCCTGCTGTTGGTAATGCCGTACCGGCCGAACTCCTGCAACGGCGGCCGGACCTGGCCGCCGCACAAGCTCGTTATGATGCGGCCCGTGCCCGAATAGACGAAGCTGAAGCAGCCCGTTGGCCCGCATTGACCCTGGCGGGTGTTTTGGGCGTGAGTGCCGGCAACTGGGCAGGTCTCCGTCGTCACAATGCCCGTAACTGGTCGTTGATGCCCCAATTGGCCATGCCATTGTTCGATGCCGGCCGATTACTGGCGGAAGCCGACAAGGCACGCTCAACGGCTGCCGAAAGCTATGCCAGCTGGCATGGTGCTATCCTGCAGGCTGTACATGAAGTGGAAGATGCGGCAGCCACACTGCAATATGCAGCCCAGCAGGATGACAATCGGCAACAGCAACAGGCTATTGCTGACCGCCAGTACCGGGCAACCGAACAGGCCCGGCGAGTGGGTTTGGGCACAGCACAAGCTGAATGGCAGGCCGGTTTGCAACGCCTGCAAAGCGCGAAAGCGCGCAGTGCAGCCCAACGTGAACGACTGCAGTCAACCGTCGCCTTGATATCCGCGTTGGGCGGTGGCTGGCGGGCAGATTCCCCATCCGGCACAGTACAGGCGGCACGATGACGTCAACCAGCACCGATACCGTGACCCCTGAATTGACATTGTACTGCCTTCCTCCCTCACCCGCACCGCTACCACTGGTATCGCGACGTTATCGTGTCGATGCCAGCCTGTTGCAGCAGCTGACTGAGCCGGATCAACCCTTGCCGGCTAGTCTGTCACGCGCGGTGCTGAAACGACAGGTGGAATTTGCTGCGGGTCGATGGTGTGCCATTCGGGCGCTGCGACGCTGTGGTTATGGCGGCCCTTCGGTCATTCCGATCGGCATCGAACGTGCGCCATGTTGGCCGATGGGCTACGTAGGCGCCATCAGCCACTGCAAAGGTCTAGCAGTCGCCATTGCGGGGGAACAACAATATTTCAGTGGTGTGGGTATCGACATCGAGCGACCCGTGCCGATCGATACACTACGACAGATTGTCAGTCACATCGCGACGCAACCGGAACTGAAATTGGGCATTGCCCGGGGTCTGCCTTACGAAATCTGGTCGACCATTTTGTTTTCAGCCAAGGAAAGTCTGTTCAAGGCGCTGTACCCGACTGTCGGCCGCTATTTCGATTTTCTGGATGCCGCCATTACCCAGCTGGACACACAAACAGGGCAATTGCAGCTGCAGTTGGTACACTCATTGACCAGCCGTCATATTGCTGGCAATCGATATCGGGTCGATTATGCGGTAGGTCAGGAATACCTTGTGACCCGTTGCCTGCTGGAAGCATGGCCATGAATGGAGCGTGCTCAGCCGCTTGCCAACCTGCATCGGTACCCGCGGCTGATTCGCGCAACATAGCCAATACAGCACTGTATGCACTTCAAGCAATGTCACAGTCATCTCGACAACTTGGTCTTGATTGGGAATGAGTTCATCACGCCCCGAACATCGACCACTACCCCTCAGTCACGGGCAGGCGGATATCCACCGCCAACCCGTTACCATGCAGCCCATCGGTCAACAGTAACGTCCCGCCATGCAATTCCACCACCCGCTTGACGATAGCCAGACCGAGACCACTGCCTGTGGCTGTCGCGTCAGGCAGTCGGACAAAACGTTTCAACACATTCTCACGCCAGGCAGGTGGAATCCCCGGCCCGTCATCGGCCACAGCCAAGCGTACAAACTGAAAGCCCGGCGTCACTTCGATACTGATCGTTGCACCGGTCGGGCAGTAACGAATGGCATTGTCGATCAGGTTATCCAGCACACTGTCCAGTGCATGAGCATCCCCCTGAAACGGCGCCGTATCCGCACCGTCATAAGCCAGTTCGATATCACGTGTCATGGCATGGGGTACGTGACGTGCCACAGCTTCTCGCGCCAGGCGTGCCAAGTCCAGCGGCTGTTTCTGCAAACGTGCAGATTCGGCGTCCAGCCGCGACAAGGTCAACAATTTGCCCACCAGTGCGGCACTGCGTTCGATACTGGCATCCAGCTGGCTGGCCAAGGCCGCTCGTTCGGCTGCTGACTCCGCCTGTGCCAGCAGATGCACCTGGGCGCCGATGGCCGCCAACGGGGTTCGCAATTCATGTGCGGCATCGGCAAAAAATCGTTGCTCGCCTTCACGATACGTCCCCAGTCGCGACAACAGCTGATTCACCGAATTGAACACCGGCTTGAGCTCCTGATATTCCGCATCGTTGCATGCCAGGGGTGTCGTCGCATGTGGATCACGCTCCGTGATCGCTCGAGCCAGGTTCAACAAGGGCTGTAACGCCCGACCAAACCCGACCTTCAACATGATCATGATGACCGGCAGTGCCGCCACCAACGGCAGCAGGAAGAAGATCAAAATCTCCGTCAGCGCCCGCTGTACAAAACTGCGGGCCACGGCCACCTGTACCGTCACCAACTGATTGTCGCTGGCAACCCGCACGGTACGCCAACGACCGACATTGACCGGTTCAGCATTCAAGGCTGGTGTAGACAGCAATGGCCAGGCATCGGTTTGCGCCAGGACACGACCTTTGCTGTCATGAATGCGATAGGCAAACTCATGATGTCGCATCGGCGAATCTGCATAGGTACGGCTGAACTGATTGATTTGCTGATCTAACACGTGTGATCGCTCAGGCTCCTTGAAATCCACGCTATAGAGATTGGCAAAAGACTCGGCGAGGCTACGTAGATCACGGTCAAAATAACCTGACCCCACTCGCGTCACTTCCCAATAAAACCAAGCCAATAGCAATAGCCAGATCAATAGAATGGATGCCAGGCTGGTCCACAGCAAGCGACGGTACAAGGACCGTCTGGCCACAGCAGGAGTCAACATGGAGCAGCCCTTTACGGTTTCGGCAACAGGTAACCCACACCACGCACTGTACGCACCCAATCGCCGCCCAGCTTACGTCGCAGGTTATGGACATGCACTTCCAGCGCATTATCCGATTCGCAGCACAGATGCTCGACCAGATATTCGCGATTGATAACCTTACCCGCTTTACGCACCAATTCGAACAACAAGGCGAATTCGGATGGCGAGAGCGAAATGGCTTCGTCCGCCAGCGTCACCTCCCGCGTGTCGGTATCGATACACAACGAGCCAATCTGCCAATGCGCCGAGACGAACCCACTACTGCGTCGCGTCACGGCTTGCAGCCGTGCCAGCAGCTCGGGAATTGCAAACGGCTTCACCAGATAGTCATCGGCGCCCTCTCGCAATCCATCCAGACGGGTTGCCAGTGCATCGCGCGCCGTCAGAACGATGATCGGCAATGTTTCACCTTGATGCCGCAGCTCGCGCAACAGATCCAACCCTTCACCATCTGGCAGCCCCAAGTCCAGCAGCAATGCATCCTGTGGCTCGCCGGCTAGAAATGCGCGGGCTTCTTTCAAGCGCCGCACCCAGACCGCTCGCCAGCCAGCCTGTCGTAAGGCTTGCCCCAATGCCTCGCCTAAAGCCAAGTCATCTTCCACCAACAATACATTCATGATCCGGATTCTCAAATAATGGGTACTTAGGCCCGCAGTTCGAGTTACGGCCAGTTCTGGCCAAGCTCAGCCTGCCGATCGGGATTGGATGGCCTGAATGCACCAGGCAATCGGCCTGTCATTGGAAAATCGGCTGCAAGCCGCGTCACGGCTTGCTATCGTAGTACGTTGACCAGAGAATGGGAATGGGTCTGCAAGGCCAATCGGCCAGGATTATTGCTTCTGATAGATTTGCAAAGGTCGACAGGGCGTCTGAACTGGTCGCTTGGCCAGATAGGCATCCAAACAATTCGCTTGTGATGTCAGCGTCTGCAACGCTTGATCGGACAGTACCGACAGCACCCGATTAGCCGCCAGTGCAGACTGGTACAAATTACCAATCCGGCTCAGGGCATCCTGCTCCATCGTCGCATCCGGCTTGGCGGACCGATTCGCCAACTCATGCAGACGGGCCTCAGCGTAGGCCACCAACGTAGCAGGGGCTGGAAAATGACGTGCACTCTCTGACAAGGCTTGCGCCACAGCCGACCAATCCCCGGCCTGTTCTGCCAATTGGGCTTGCTGCAATTGATACTGTGCTGCGGCACGATCAGCAGTGTTTGCATTCAGTTGTAGCCAATTGGCCACTACTTCAGGTTGGGCCAGGGCTTCGGTCGACAGGGATAACTCAACTCGGGTTGCTGCCATGGCAACCTGACTCAGACAGCAAAAGATCAGCATCCACGCTTTCACTTTCCCCCCTTTGCTTTGGTAGGCACATGGTCAGTAACCCGTTATGCGATCAGATGCTCGCAATGACATCAATACGACGTGCGACAGGCAGGCCATCGATCTTGGCCGGCTCCGACAGTTCGAATTCCAGAATGATATCCCTGGACGGCAACTGAGTCTCGCTCAACCCATTGGGCAGGTCGCCACCGCGGAAAAACGCGGAACGGGTTTCTTCCTGCCCGGCCAGTACGATACTGTTGGGTACACCACTCAAGTAGCGGATGAACCCATAGCGTTGTTCGGCCTGGTAAGTCTGGCATACGCCACGCACTCGCGAGCCGATCTCACCCCATCTGGGCGATGCCGGGCCGGCATTGCGCACCGGTACCAGGTTCGGCACCAACAAGCCATTGATGAACTGGTCGGCCGTATCCCGTAATTCTCGCGATACATTGTCGAAGGCAACGACTTCCACACGACAACCCTTGCTTTGCAAGGCACGGGCAACCTGCACGAAATCGCCATCGCCCGTTACCAGCACAACCGTGTCCAGCCGTTCCGATTCCGTCAGCACATCCACCGCCATGTCGAGATCGGCGTTGGCCTTTTTGGTTTCCATGCCTTCATCGTCATAAAAACGACGGACCTGCTTCACGGTGACCCGGAAGCCCTGGTCACGCAAAGCCGCCTGATAATTGCTGGCTTTCTGCAAATATTCCGGCTCGCGATCAGCCCGCTGGGCATCAAATGCCAGGTAGACATTCAAGCGCTGCGGTTCACCACCACCCCGGCAAGCCAATGTGCGCAACACTTCATAGCGCATGCCATGACCACCGTTCATTCCAATATTACTAGCATCTACATATACGCCTACTCTGCGCATCGCAACCTCGGTTTACGGTTTTCGAATAAGCTTTTGCCCGTCAAAGCGTGGCCATTCAACACGGTTCCACAGTTCGTGCCGGCCAACGCAGCCGCGCAGCATAACCTATCTGGCGCAAGTCACCGGAATTTTTTTGTTGGACCGCCGATTCCATCGCCCGTTCGTTGTCCCAAAACCGGTAATAGACCTTCAATCACTAGAAATAACTGACCACCTGGGCCAGCGGTTTGCGGCTGATGCAGGGAACCGTGGCATCCTCAGCGGGGTACCCGACGGGAATCAACAAATAGGGGCGTTCGTTGGCGGGCCGTTGCAATATCTCGTTCAGAAAACCCATCGGGCTGGGTGTATGGGTCAATGTCACCAAGCCGGCATGATGCAACGCCGTGATCAACATGCCACATGCGATACCGGTGGATTCGTGCGGGTAATAAGTATTGACCTTCTCACCTGCTGGTGTGAATTCGTATGCTTTGTAGAACACAGCAATCAGCCAGGGAGCGACCTCCAGAAACGGCTTGTCGGCATCCGTGCCCAATGGGGCCAATGCTTCCAGCCAACGCTCCGGCGCCCGACGCTGGTAGAACTCCCGCTCTTCGGCTTCAGCCGCGTCGCGAATACGGTGTTTCACTACCTGATCACTCACCACCACAAAATGCCAAGGCTGACGATTGGCGCCAGACGGTGCCGACGCCGCAGCCCGCAAGCATTCGTCGATGATCTGTCGTGGAACCGGCCGATCACTGAAAAAACGTACTGTCCGTCGCGTATGCATCAAATCGGCAAAAGCATGGGCGCGCCGGCACATCTCGTCGACAGGTACTTCATTGAAGCTGAACGGGATACTGTCATGCAATTTCATGTCAACAACCCCTTTGGTCAGTGATTCCGCAACAACGATGAACGAATCATAGTGTGGTACAGGTTATCTGGTTTTGCCAGCCCACAATCAATACTGGCCGCCCAAGCGGTACGGCCGAAATTGCGACGCACTGTTCTGACCAATCAATCGTGGATCAAATGTACAGTGGCCCGCTTGAAACCATCGTCGTAATCCGTTGATTGCGTCATCGGATCGTACAGTTGGCCAGCCCCACAAGCTACATCACGGCATGCCCAGTGGTAACGAATGGGGCCTCTACCCAATACGAAACCAAGTGTTGCACGATCCGCCAGGGATAATGACTCGACCCCTTTCAATTCTGTCAGATTGGGTAAACGCCAACCACCGGTGACACCACATACCGCTGCTTGATTGAAACGATCCCGATAACCCGCTACATATTCCTGGTCGCTATCGAACATACCTTTCCTCCATTTGCGGATATCACCAGCCGCCCTTTCCGTGACTGGGGTTTCCTGCAGCAACCAAAGCTTGCCTGTGCTCCGCAGATCCTGTGCGCAGCGCGCCTGTGATGGATCGTTGGTGATGTTGCCGGCGGCATCCAGCCAACGCAGTTGCGTACCGATTGGCACAGTCGACTCGTCTGCAGTCAACCAGGCCTTGGCCCGACTTGATGACCTGCCCAACCGATAGTCACGCTCTTCTTGCGCCCCAGGGCTATCGGGACCGCGGAACAAGGGCGCGCGGCTGGCGATCTGGAACATGCTGTATTTGTCCTTGGTCCAGACAAAGCCTCCCGTCTGCATCCAGGCAAAATAGGCATGATTCAGATCTAAACTGGCCAGTTCAGTCAAGCTAGGGTAACGCCACTGCCGTTGGCCACACAGCTGGCTGCCAGCCGCCAGTTTTTGCAACTGTAGTGCAGTATCCAACACGTTACTCTGTTCGGGATCTTCACCAGTCGACGGTAACAGTTCATTGTTCCCCTTGATCCACACTTGCCGGTGATTACGCAATTCAACTTCACCCACCAGCCAGACCTGCTTGCGTAGGTTGTCACGCACACAATGCCAGCCGTCAGCCAACGTCGCCGTAGCGGGCAACGGACTACCATCTCTTGCCAGCTTACTGTAAACACCGCTGGCAATCAGGACATGATCGAACTGCTGCCGGGCTTGCTGATATTTGCCGTTGTTGAACGACAGGTTGGTGCGTATCTGATCCAGCGATGCCTTGACCTTGAGCAACAAGCGTTCCCGCTCTGTGTCGGGTGCCAATGTCGGCAACTGAAGCAGCAAGGCACCCATTGCCGCTTCCAGTGCGATCTGCTTTTCAGAAACCGTGTTGATGGCCCGGTGAGCTGCCTGCAGGCGTAGCGGCGATGTTGGTTCCTGCAACAGCAGGGTGATGCTGCCCCCCATGTCACCCGTCAGTTTGTCCAACACGGCGGGCTCGCCCTGTACTGCCAACCATTGGTCATATACCGATCTGGCCACTGCTGCACGAGCCACTGCTTGCCTAATGGCCGTTTGCCAGCTGCCATGTTGCAATACATCATTCTGCAGTTGCAGTAGTCGGGCTTCAGCAGCTTGCATGTCCGCTATCACCTTGCCCGGTCGATTGAAGCCACTGCGAACCTGCTTGGCGTCATCAGGGAGCCAAGCCAGGTTCTGCATACTCGTCAGTGCCGTTTTCGCATGGTATGGCTGGTTTTGTAACGCCGCATCAAGATTGTTTAACTGGCTTCCAGCCGTTGCCTGCTCCTCTCGGGTGGGCGGCACATCGCGCGCCCCCCAGCCACGTGCTTGTCTCAACAAGTCCTGATAGTTTGTCAGCGTGGCTTGAAAACTGTCTGCGATTGCCTGATAAGCTGCAGTTCGCCTAGCAAACTCCCGATCCAGCATGCTCATGACCGGTTGTGCTGCATACACCAACCTGAGCCGTTTATAGGTGTGTTGCCCATCGTTGACAAATGCCTGATCCACATGCGCTGTGTCAGCATCATATCCAGCGTATACATACAACTTCCGTATGAACTGATTGTTAAGGAAGCCATTTACATCGAAATCGTTGCTCCAATAAGCACCTTGCTTCAGATAACCAGGGCGGGCCAAGTCGCGGTGTTCTGGAAATAATGCTGCATCCAACGTGGCCCAATAGCGGCCATCCAGCTTGAAGGTGTAGGTATTCAGGTTCTGCAATTGCGCAACGCTTGGCACCTGCCAACCGTCCACACCACATAAACGCTGCCGATTGGCATGGGCAACCAGGCTATCGATCTCATTTTCGGTGACTTCTTCATTGCGCAGCGGCGTGCCATGGGGCGCAGCACCCGTCTCCGGCGTCAACAGCAGCCAGATATCACCCTGCCCGCCATTTGCCTGATCAGCAATGATGTCGCGGTTATCCCGGATGCAACGCCAACCGTCCGTTACCAGTGATTGCTTCCCCAGCACACGACCACTGGCATCCAGCTTGCTCCATTTGCTGTCGAATGGCGATGTCGGTGGCGGAACGGGCCGTGTGGTGGGCGGTACCGGCTGACTGGGCACAACGGATGGTGCCAGGCCATCGCTGATGGCTTGTGCCAACTTGCCTGCCAATTCATCTGCCTGCGAATTGGCCATGACAACTGTACCATTCACCCAGGCATCCTGGCGCAACGTCATCAACTGGCCATCAGCCAAGCTGGCAGCTCCGACATCACCGCCTAACCGTGCCAACAGGCGAGTCAGCACCTTGCCCATGCTATGCAATTGGGTGGCCACCACTGACTGGCCAGACTGCGCTACATAGTCGGTCAGTAATGGCGCATTGTCGGCAAGCCCGAGTGCTTGGCGCAGTCGGCCAGCTTCGGTCACCATGCTCTCCGCAGTCACCGGTCCTTCACCCAACCTTGAGACCAATAGCGTAGTGAACGGGCTGAGGATAGCATTGGTTTGTGTGACGGGTGCCCGTAAGCGGTAAGCCTGACCCACCTTGATCGGCGCTCCGGGGCGGTCACTGTCCTGTACACCCACCGCGACCTCAGCCAGCAATCGAGCCTGGGCCTGCTCTGTGGGCGATAAGCCTGGCGACAGATTGAAGGCATATTTGCCCTGGGCGTCGGTTTTACCCTGTGGCTCGTTGGCATCGCAACGATCATTGCGATTCAAATCCAGGCATACCAAGGCACCGCTCAGATAACCATCAATGGCCATCCCCGTAAAAGTATTGGTAGCGACGGATGACGGGTGATCGACTGGTGCAGTACGTGACGGCGTGGTCTGCTGCCCGTTGTTTTCACTGCCGCAGGCTGCCAACAGGCCAATACCCGCCAGTGTCAGCAGGCGCGATCCCAATGCTGTTGTTGTTTTCATTGCTTACCCTCCCCTTGGCCAATCAATGCCTATCGCCAGCCTTCACCGGCAACCAGTCGGACTGCTGCTACATCGGTCTTATTGCTTGCGGTTGGAACCGCCCCAGCCTGGTTGAATGCCAGCGAATAGGCCTGCAACGGATTGCCCGGCACTTCGCTTGCGCTCCAGAATCGGTCAGCGGTGTGATCGCCAGTGGCAAAATCCGGGAACGTGGCCAGATAGGCCGGCCGATAAGTCAATCCCAGCAAAGTGTCCTTGACTGTCAGCGTGCGTAGTTCAGCCACCGTCGGCAGGCGCCAGTCGTGACGACCGCACAGTCCCCTGCGATTGACTTCCGCGATATAGCTATCCACATTGCAGCTGCGCAGCGAGCAATTAGCGTGAGGATTGGTTGTGCTGCCCCAGGCAAAACGTTCCATTGGATGGTGCAGATTTGGACCACCCACGCTTTGCTTCATCGCCCACAGCAATCGCCCACGGGTTGGATAACGCAAGTCCTCCGCACAATGCCAAGGCTGCGCTCCCCATGCCTTATTGGCAGGGATCACCGTCTTACCATCTGCAGCCAAGCGGCGGAAGGCCAGTCGATCCTTGCGTGCCACCTCTTCCGGTATTGGTGTACCTAGTACCGCGACCGTGGCTGCCGGTTGGTATTCATCTGTTGCGATCAACCGTACCCGGAAACGTTGGTTGGCGTTTTCCCAACGAATGCGCGCATTGCTGGTACTGGCGTTGCCAAAATCCACGGCGAAGAACTGACGGTACAGTTGCGTGACGTCACCCAGCTTGGGAATATTGCTCCAGAAGATATTAGTGCCTTCCTGATCAACGTTGAGATCGTGGAAATAGCTGACATAAGCCGCGCGGAATACCTGAGGTACCGTATCTTTCACCAACAAGGAGGCTAGCTCGGTCTGGGTCGGCATGCGCCAATCGCTACGACCACAGCGGTGTTCGCGATTGGCCGCTACCACGATCTCGACCAGCTCATCCTGTGTGACCAATTGATCACGCCCGGCACCTTGCTGCAATTGCCATAAGGTGCGTGGACGATCGGTATAGCGTTTATCCTCGATACATGCCCACTGGCCAGCCGTACCGGGCAAGGCTTTACCCGTTTCATCCAGCTTCACGAACGATTCCATCACCGCCGGCCGCTCTGCCTGTTCCGGACGATACACCGGCGGATTGACCGGTTCCCCGCGGCCACCTCGCACCAGGCGCACCGACTGCACATTACCCTTGTGCCGGACTTCGACATAACGGCCGTTCTTACGGCCCAGGCCAAAGATCACGGTGAATGCGTTGTAACGCGGAAAGGTTCCGCCGACATAGCCATCGTTGAATTGATTGGCCAGCTCGTCATCCGGCGGCGCGGTGGTGCCGCTCCAATAGTTCACATACTGCGCAGCTTGAAACTCACCTTCCTGCTGGTACAGGGTATCCGGGAAGTAACGGGTATCGATGGCGGGCTGGGTCGGGCCACGCCATTCCATATTCACCAACGAATCCAGCTCACGATAACTCGGCAAACGCCAATCCGAATAACCGCAGACACGTTGCCGGTTGGCAGTCTCGACCAAGGTATCGGTATCGCATTCGTTGTTATCCAATGCACATTTACCCACCACCGACTCGGCCGAATGGTAGTTGCCGTTCCCCCAACGATAGGTTGCATGGCGATAGAATGGGCTTTTCGCATCATTGTTGTTCACCAACCACACGGCATTCTGTTCGCGATCAAACACGCAGGGCCAAGGTTCAGCCTCATATTGCGCCGTTTGATCTGGCAATGGCTTGCTGCGGGCATCCAGCTTGGCATAACGGCTGTCATTGCCGACCAGATGCAAGCTGGCCACGCCGTTCAAGGTAGTGGTGCCATACTGCGGATGACCCACCACCTCCACGCTGTATTGGATATCCAAGCTACCGACTTGCGTGCTGGTTGGCACCCACTGCAATTGGTTCTGGGTCAAGGTCACTTGCGGTAACAAGGCTTGGGGACCCAGTAAGCGCCAGTTGCGCCAAGTGCCCTGCGCATCCTTGTACAGTTCGACGTGTATTGTCTGCGGCGTATCCATACTGGCCACCATCGCTACCGTTGGCAATTGGCTGGCGGCCGTACCGGGCGATGTCGTTGGCGAGCTGTCACCACCACTCGCGGGCGGGGTGACTTTACCAACACCTGAACTGGCCGTTGCATCGGTTCCACCTCCACCACTATTGCAACCGGCCATAACCGCCAAAGTCAGTGCGGCAATCGGTAAAAAAGAAGTCTTGGTCATTATGGTTCTCCCTGAAACCGGGGCCCGATCGCTGCGGGCATGGTTGATCATGGCCGCCTGGCAACACGTGGCTGGGTTGCATTCGGTCTGTTGGCAAAAAAGTGGATCACGATGATTCGGTACGCGGATGCAGTTTCAGCTCTGCATCCACCAACACGGCGGTACAGCCAGCCGGTAACGGCAAGGTAGGCTCGATCAACAACGCAGTGGCCAGCACGCCCGCAGTCAACGTATCCGGTGCAATCACGCTGGATTGCAACCAAGGCGGCAAATCGGCACGTGCTGTGGCCTCAATATGTGACCGATCACACCCGGCGACCTGTTTGCGGCGCGCATGGTGGCCTGAACTGGCCAACGCCTGATCGGCGATGGTCAGCCCGAACAACACCGTGGCCGGTGCATGCGGATGTTCAATGCCGATGGTGAAACAATCAGCATCGGGTGGCGTGCCAAAAGCACGTAGGTCTCCGCCGAAATTTGCCAGCCCAGCAGTTGCTCCGTCAGCCATGGCCAACTGTATTGCCCGATCAACGGCGTATTCCTTGATGACGCCACCCAAATCGATCTGCGTAGCTGCGTCGGCAAACCTCAACACATCATCCTCCAACGACCAAGCAGCCAGCCCCATATACGGCTGCAACGCAGCACGTCGAGCCTGATAGCGGTTTGTATCGGTTTCCGAACACAGCACCGTCAAGGTACCGACGGTAATATCGAACACGCCACCACTCCACTCGGACAAGGTACGTACCTGCTGCAGAATGCGTCGGGTTTCCGTATCCAGTATTACCTGATGGCCACGCCGCTGGTTGATGGTGCGGTTCAGCCAGGAATTGGCCGCATGAAAGTTGTATTTCGTTTCCAGCCGCTGTACCTCGGCTTCAATCTGCTGTGGCAATGTTGCAGACCCACCATACAGCGTGAGCTGGCACGGGGTGGTCATGGCGGCAAAGGTATGGGTCGATAAAGTCATGAGGCATCAAAACCGGTATTGCACACCGACTGACAGCCAGTTGGCCGTCAGCCCCGTCGATTGTCGATAACGGGTTGCCCCGGCAATCAATTGCCAGTCGGGATGAAAGCGCCAATCCCCGTTCAGGGACACAGTATGGGAATCGAACTTGCCCAGACGATCATCATTGCTGGCATAGCCACGCAAGCCGAATGCTGGCTCATCTGCTTTCCAGGGTTTGTAAAAAAAAGCCGCTTGCTGATGATAGCCACGCCAACTCGGTGAAATACGCACGCTGGGCGTTGCCTGCCACGTCAGTTGTGCTTCCACGGTGTGGGATCGCATTTCCCAACTGTCGCGATAATAGCGATAGGACAACTGGCTACCCAGTGTAGGCGTCCATGCCTGCATCCAGCGCACCTTCACCCCGCCGCTGTCACGGTTGCGCGGGCGGCTGTCGGCAGCCAGGTATAAAGTGTCATCCTGCTTACGCAATACCGTTTGATAATGATTGGAAAGAAAGCCGCGATCCCGGGCTCCATAACCACGCAGTTCCAGCATGCTGTCACGGGACAACGTCACCAACGCGCCCAAGGTCAGACTACTGATCGCAAACGATTGTCGATGCGTGCTGAAATCAGCAGCCAGTGTGTCGGTTTCGTTCCATTGCCGGGCCACTCCGGCCAACCACACCCAATTGCGCTCTGCAGTGTGATTGATACGGGTCTCAAGCGAGACCTCGTTACTGAGAAAATCCTTCTCGCGGGAATGGGCCGCTCCGACAGTCCATTCATCACGCCGGGCATTCCGCCAGGCCCAGGTGCCCGATGCCGCCTTACGGGTATCGGTCAACGCTACTTTGCGGACCAGATAACGGCCATCGACCGCTTGGCCATATAATTGCTGGCCATCGGCATCATGTTTCACATCATCGGGCACGGCATACATCGGTGAAGCAGCCTGCCAGGCAGGCGTTGCGCCAGAAATGGCGTCGTAGCTGGCATTGACCGTCACCGTGTGATCGGTACCAATCTCATGGCTGAGTTTAAGGTTGGTAAAATCCACCGCAACCCGCTCATCGGATTCGCGATAGCGGGAATGCTGGATATCAAAGGTATCGGCCGCTACCACCGGATCGGCCAGGACAGCCGCAGCCGACAGGATCAATAAAGGTTTACGCATCCGATTTGATTCAGTTGCAACCGCAACCGCCTCCCCCCACACCGTTCCCCCCTTTACTGGCCTCCTTCGATGCGAACACATGCTCATGCATCATCACCAACATGGGATACGGCCCACCGGCCTGCATATCGTCACGCGCCAACTGGCCCTTTTCCCAGGCCTTGACCGATGCACACCCACTACTCCCCAACGCCGCCAGCAACCCCAGACTGGCCAGTACCTGTCTGATGATCACGGTTTGGCCTCCAAGGCTTGTTCCACCACTTTGTCGATATCCGCAACCGCACCCACCAGCACTTTCACCACCTTGCCATTACGAATGAAATACAGCGCCGGCATGCCGATTGGTTTGAAAGCACCAATGATTTCCTGCTGGGCATCATTCACTACGGGGAACGACAGCGCGCCGCGGGCTTTCATGTCCGCCTGAAAGGCCTGAGCCACTTTGGGGTCATCATCGACATCCACCCCGACAATGTCATAGCGACTGCGATCAAGCCGGTTGTATAAGCGGGACAACAATGGCATCTCCTTGCGGCAGCTTTCACACCACGCAGCAAAAAAATCAACAACGATCGTCTTGCTGGGGGCCGCGTTCAGCCGGGCCATCCAGTGACTGTCTACGGTATCGCCCACCTGGTAGGCAGCCGCGATTGGCGACAGCCACATGGCGGACCACACGATCAGCTTGCGTAACGGCATGAGGTACTAGCTCCTGATTGATGCGAGTGAGATCGAATGCCGACGCCTCGCGACGGCATGAAAAAGCAGGAAAAGACAGCCCGGTCAACGGCGCCGGGGCGTCCAGATCAGTTGGTAAAGGCGATTACCATTGCTGACCAGATGCAAGACGTCGCCTTGCAAGGTCAATTGCGTTGCGGGCGCTGCCAGCGTGACCTCCGCCCGTAACAGGCCAGACGGCAGGTGATAGACACGGACCCGGCCGTCATTCAAGGCCACGGCCAACCAGTCCTGATTGGCAGCCAGCGCAACAGCCGGCACAGGTAGGCTTAGCCGTCGTGCCAATTGTGGCTCGCCACCAAATTGGTGATAAATCTGCAGTTCATTCCCCATATCCAGAACGACATGATCCGGGCTGGCTACCAAACGGGCTGGCGCTTTCTCCAGCTTGAATCCGGCGGGTTGTCGTCCGTCGAAGGCCATCCGTACCACTTCACCGCCCTCCAGTACGACCCAGACTTCGTCCTCACCGCGGGTAATATCCATGGCAACAGGTTTGGCCGGCAATGGCCAATTGGCACGCAGCGCCAATGTATCGCCATCCAGTTGCAACAAACGCCGCCCAGCGGTATCCAGCGCCAGCAATTGATGACGCTTTTCCTGATAACGCAATTGGCTGATGCCATCGTTGAAACACGCCAGGGTTTGGTTGAGCGCAACATGCTTGGGGCGTTGCACAATGCCCAGCCGGAACACGCCATACTTGGGCTGTTCACCCGCAACCAGACTGCGGCAAGGCACTTGCTGGGTGGCGGGTGTGGTCGCGGTCAGCGCAGCATAGACGGTATCAGGCACCTGGCCAGTCACCAATTGGCTCATCCCATCGCTGCTGACCACTGGCGCAGGCGGCTCGGTTGGGGTGGGGCCACCGGTTCCCGGATTGGTAGGAATGCTTGGCGTTGGGCGTGGTGTCGGCGTGGGTCTGGGCGGACTGACGATCACACCGCTGGCCCCACCCATGGCATGGACCGTTGGCGAAATCATCGCCGCTTCCATGCGTGGCACCGGTAGCAAGTCCACCCCATGGGCGATCTGACCGGATGATTTCAGCAATAAGCGATTGGGCTTGCCGGTGCCAATGATCAATTGTTCATTTTGCCAGATCAGACTACGTGGACTTTCATCAGGCCCGGCCTTGGCCCAGCCGCCCGCATCGTTCAACTCCGCAATCGTCGTGGCTTCTGTTGTGGCTGCCTTGCCAAGCCGCATGCTGGCGTCAGTCACAGCGTGCACCCGTTCTGCAGCTGAGCGACCGTGCACCTGTTGCAACGCATTCAGCAGTGCCTTTTCCAAGGTCTCGTCAGCTTTGCCCAGACGCTGTATGAGCTTGTGTTGGGCTGCAACCAGACTCTGATCCGGCTCCTGCGCCTGCATCACCCGCAATACGCTGTGGTAGGCACTTGGCGTCAAGCCTTCCGGTGCTGTCAATGCCAATAGCAAATCCCCGCTTTGGCGATCGAAAGTTTCAGTCAGCCTCGGGCCTGATCCATTTGGCGTTTCGGTAGGATCACAATGGAAGTTGTGATTGGCGTCCCCACATTCGCGGCTGACAGCTTGTGCCACCGCCACGTCCCCTGCCTTGGTCGTTGCGCTGGCTGAATTGTCATTCTCCCCCCCACCACCTCCGCCACCGCATCCAGCCAGGGCTAGTAACACGGCAATCGTCACAGGGTGAATCGGCTTGGCAGTCAGGGATGACACAATGGCACTCCATTTCATCAAGGCACGCTTGGCAACCATCTCACCAAATCATGCGCGAAAGCAGGCCTGGCGCAGGTATGCACCTAGGGCAACGATCAGGAAGGGGCGCATTCTACTGTCAATTTTCGATAATGAGAATAATTATCGTTATATTTATGAACTCGGATTTATTGAAACACGCAAACATGCCTCACCGGCTCAATCGCCATGTCGGACACCCCTGCTGCCTCGGGTAACCGGCAAAGACTTGAATCGGAAATGAAAAATAACATGGCAGCCGTTGCGCATACCGAACAGGATTGGGAGTGAGTTGGTCAGCGACCACCGTCGCGTCCAATATTGGCCGCACCGCACCTTGAATACAGTGGATAAATCACATATCAAGAAGAAGGTAAACCAGATTGGTCATTCGATAATTATGTATCGATATCCATTGAAAATATGGCAACCAATCTGACACGTAATCTCAGACCGTCATCATCCAACACACATGGCAGTGCTTCCCTGACTGCGCAGGCTTATCGCATGGG
Organism: Chitinivorax sp. B; assembly: GCF_005503445.1. NCBI lineage: Bacteria > Pseudomonadati > Pseudomonadota > Betaproteobacteria > Chitinivorax > Chitinivorax sp. B. The sequence goes on from NZ_SCOH01000006.1 coordinate 112,422, forward strand.
CTCGGCATGCCGACAAATCCACCCGTCAACACATTGATTGTCAATGAATCGGTTATGCGAATCGAGCCAACCTACCTAGGTGATTCGATCGCCAAACATCTGAGCAAGCAATCATGAACCATAAAATTACATTATATGAATATACGGAACAGCATGAAATATATTACCTTGCCAATCAATTGACTACTCTAATAAAAACAAGGAGTAATATTCTTAATATTCAATGCAGCAGAAAATCAGCAACACGCGTCCCAAGGGAGATGCTGGAGCAATGACCATGAATCAATCACCTGGCGCGTCTTTTTTGATCTGCACCAGTGGCCCGCACTGTTGTGCCCTCCCCCTGCAACATGTGGTCGAAACCATGCGACCGCTACCCGCAGAAGCCCTGGCAGGCATGCCTACCTTCCTGCTTGGGATTTCGTTGATTCGCGGCATGCCGGTCCCCGTCATCGATCTTGCCTGCCTATTGGGCAAGGACAGCAACAGCAGTCAGATTGCACGTTACATCACGCTCCGATCCGGGGTGCATATTGTGGCCACTGCGGTTGATACCGTGGTGGGAGTGCGTCATCTGCCGGTACAGAACCTCACGATGCTGCCCCCGCTCCTGAAAGAAACCAATCGACAGATCATCGCCGGCATCACGGTACTGGATGAAGATCTGTTGCTGATCCTGCAAAGCGCATATTGGTTACCCGAGCATGTCTGGGACGCACTCGATACACCTATAGGCACAACATGAATCAGCCACCCAATCCTGAACAAGTAGCCAGATTCCGTTCCTTGCTGGTGGATCGTATGGGGCTATGTTTCGATGAATCCAGAATTGCCGGCCTGACCCGAACGCTGACCGAACGGGCGGCCTATTGCAAGCTCCCGGTTGAGCATTATCTGAGCCACCTGGCAAGCGGCCCTATTCCGCAGGATGAGTTGGGTGCCCTTGCACAATCATTGACCGTTACTGAAACCTATTTTCTACGTCATGCAGATCAGTTTTCTGCCTTTGTCAACATCGCGTTGCCAGATAGGCTGACCATGCTGAGAGACCGGTCACGGGTGAACGTGCTGTCATTTGGATGCGCATCTGGCGACGAGCCCTATTCGCTGGCCATCGCAATACGTGAACATTTGCCCCATGCCGCCAGCCAGATCAACATCACGGCAGCAGATATCAACCCGGCCATGCTCGACAAGGCACGCAAAGCCCAATATTCACCCTGGTCACTTCGTGATGTCTCCCCTAGCTTGCTAAGCCGCTGGTTCAAGCTGCAGGGAAACGCCTACATGCTGGACCCCAGCATTGTGGCTGCGGTTGAATTCGAGCACCGCAACCTTACGGTTGATGACCCGATATTCTGGCATGCTGGGCGTTTCGATATCGTGTTCTGTCGCAATGTGCTGATGTACTTCACGCCGGAACAAGCCCAAGCAGCCGTCAACCGTATTACGCAATCCATGGTTCCGGGCGGTTATCTGTTTCTGGGGCATGCCGAAACACTGCGTGGGCTCTCCAACCAATTCCATGTATGCCACACCAATGACGCATTCTATTACCGACTGACCACCCCCCCTGATGCGGTTGCTGAACCGCCTCACCGTTTTCCGGCCACACCCTCCTGGCCAACACTCCCGCTATTCGATGACAGTTGGGTGGCCGTCATCCAGCAGGCATCCGAGCGTATCCACACCCTGTCTACAACTGGCCCGACGCCCAGCAGTCCAGTGACACGCATCTCACCCAATCTGGCACCGGTCTTCGAACATCTGCATCGGGAGCGTTTCGGGCAGGCGCTGTTTCATCTGGACGCAGTCGCGCCGGACCACCACAACGACCCGGATATCCAGCTGTTACGGGCCGTGCTGCTGGTACATAGCGGTGAGCTCGATCAAGCACAGGCGGTCTGTGCGCAACTGTTGTATGACAACGAACATAATGCCGGCGCCCATTATGTACTGGCCTTGTGCAGTGAAGGCCGCGGCGATCTGCCTGGTGCACTTGAACAGGATCAGCTTGCAGCCTATCTGGACCCGGACTTCGCCATGCCCCACCTGCACATGGGGTTGATTGCACGGCGCAGCGGTGAATATGACTTGTCCAGCCGTGAAATGACACGCGCCCTGACGTTACTGCAGCAGGAAGATGGCGCTCGCTTGCTGCTGTTTGGCGGTGGTTTCCAACGCAACATGCTGATGGATTTGTGTCGAAAAGAATTGACCAAGCTTGGAGACTGTCGATGACCACGACGTTACAAGGGCTATTTGATACACTGACCACGCTGCGAGACGATTTCAACCATGCGTTCTCGCAGCCTCCTGCCCACAATCAGCAAAATGCCAGGAACTTGCTGGCCATCAATGTGGCTGGCGATACCTATGCGCTTCATGTCAACGATATTGGCGGTGTGCATGTGGATCGGCAGATCGTCCCCTTGCCATCCCCATTACCTGCGCTGCTGGGACTGGCTGGGTTTCGTGGCCAGATTGTCCCGGTATATGACCTGGCCATCTTATTGGGCTATACGCCCCAGCCTGCGGCACGATGGCTGGTTCAAGTTCGCTCCACCGAGGCAGTTGCCTTGGCATTCCATCGCTTCGATGGTCACTTTTCAGTCACCAACGATGACATTGTCCCTTTGCCAGACGACATCGCCGTCGCGCGACGGCATGTTGCTGGCGGCATTCGTGACACCACAGGCATTCGTGCCGTCATCACACTGGCCAGCGTACTGCAAGATATTCGACAACGCGCCACCCAATTTCACCAACTGGAGACAGCAACATGATCAAGCGGGCTCAGACTTTCGGTCAAAAACTGGCCGCCGGTTATGCCGTCATGGTGGTACTGACGATCATCATCAGTGTGACAGCCATCTATTCGTTACATTCAATCGTAGCGAGCAAGGACCATGTCATTGCCACCAATATTCAACTCTCCAGCCTGGCTCAGCAATTACAGATTGCATCATGGCAGCGCGCGGCATGGATACGTGGTTATCTGCTGGAAGACGACAAACGCTATCTTGGTCAACTCAAGGATGCGAAGCGCGTGTTTGACGAGGCTGTCTCAGACATGCGCAAACTGGCTATCAGCAGCGAAGAGCAGCGTCTGATCGACATGGTGGAACAATCATCCAATCAATATGAATCAGCCGTTGATTTCGTGATCGACGAAGCGCACAAGCAAAGCAAATCTGACGCCATATTGGCTGAATTCAACGATAAGGTGCAACCGCCACGCAAACAGCTGGAATCCCAACTTGACATGCTGATCAAGCTCGAATCACAACTGCTTGCACAAAGCAAACAACAAGCGAATGATACCGTCAGCAATATTGTATCAATTGTCACGACCCTGGCCATTTCCACCACTGTTCTGGCCCTGGTGATCGCCACGATCCTGGCCCGCACGCTGGGAAGGCAGATCGGCGCTGCAGTCGGCCATGTGCAAAGCGCTTCGGCAGAATTGCAGGCCGCAGCCAGCCAACAGGCCGTCGGGGCCAAAGAACAGGCTGGCGCCATGACAGAGATCTCGACCACCATCAGCGAACTGGTCGCAACCTCTCGGCAAATCGCCGACAGTGCCCAACGTGTCGCGCAAATAGCAGAGCAAACCGCACAGTCTGCGCGAACGGGTGATGAAACCGTTGAAAAAGGCCAGGAATCCATCATTGCCATCCGTCGACAGATGGACTTGGTGGTCAACCATATGTTGGATTTGGGCCGCAAATCGCAAGAAGTGGGTGCCGTGCTCGACATTGTGTCCGAGTTGGCTGAACAGACCAACATTCTTGCTATCAACGCCACCATTGAAGCAACCGGCGCCGGAGAAGCTGGCCGACGTTTTGCCGTGGTGGCCGATGAAATCCGTAAGCTGGCCGACCGCGTAGCCTCCGCCACCAAGACTATCCGTACACAGATCGATGAAGTACGCGGCGCAGTCAACACCACCGTCATGGCGACCGAAAGCGGTGCCAAAGCGGTCGATGTCGGTGCGCGGCAATTTACCGACGTCGCCAATGCCTTCAAGCAGATTGCCAACATGGTCACCACCACCACCGATGCCGCACGAGAGATTGAGCTATCCACCAAGCAACAGGCAAGTGGTGCTGAACAAGTCAGAGTAGCCGTCACCGATGTGGCCCAAGCCACGCGAGAAAGCGAAGCCAGTTCCAGTCAGACATTGCAAACCGCATCGCAGTTGGCTGGGCTCTCGCTTGAGTTGCATCAATTGATACAGCCACAGGCAGCCTGATCATGGCAAAGGACCCATTCCGCTTTTTCCGTATCGAAGCCCGAGAACTGGTTGATCAGCTCACCAGCAACGTGATTGCACTGGAAGGGGCTGCGGGTGACGGCGAACTGTTACCCAAGCTGTTGCGTCTGGCCCATACGTTGAAGGGGGCAGCACGGGTTGTCAAACAACCGGCCATTGCCGATCAGGCTCACGCCATTGAAGACGAACTGACCCCATTTCGGGGCAGCGTGCAAACCATTCCGCGGGAACAAGTCGACCGGATTCTTGCAAAACTCGACGACATCAACAATGCGCTATGCAAACTACCTGCAGCGGAGCCCTCGACGAGTAGTACAACGGGTACGACAGCAACAGCCCCGACGAGCACGTCCCCCCCCTTGTCATCTCGCCCCACACGCATCGATTTGTCCGAGGTCAGCGAACTGCTGGATGGACTGAGTGAAATCACCCGCGAATTGACTGGCATTCGCAATCAAAACCGCGCCATTGCGCGCAGTCGCGAAATGGCAACCCGCCTTGGCCTTCAATTGACCATGTCGGCCACTCACCCTTCCGACCTGGCCCAACGACGTGGCAGTCAAACCCATGAACACGGGCTACTGGACGAAATGAACCAAATGCTGGCAGAAGTCGAGCGCAACCTGCACGCCAGTACTGAACGGATCGAACGAGAGTTGCATCAGGCCTGCACGATTACCGATCAGCTACGATTAGTACCGGCAGCCGGAGTATTCAGTATGCTCGAACGAGCCGTGCGAGACGCATCGCAATCCACCGGCCATGCCGCCGTGTTTGAAGTAAGTGGTGGTGACGTGCTGCTGGATGGGCAGGTGCTTGATATCGTATCGAATGCACTGGTGCAACTGGTGCGCAATGCGGTTGCCCATGGCATCGAAAGCGAAAGCGAACGAATGGTGCGTGGCAAATCACCAACGGGCCGTGTCAACCTCGACGTAGCCCGACATGGCTACCGTGTTTCGTTCCGATGCAGCGATGATGGCAACGGTATCAATTTCGATGCGGTACGTCAGTCGGCCGAACGGCAAGGCTACCCGCTACCCGATCCAGATCAGCTTGATACGCAGTCGCTGCTGACCATCCTGCTCAAAGGCGGTATATCGACCGCAGATGCATTGACCCAAGTAGCTGGCCGCGGCATTGGGCTGGATATCGTGCGCGAAGTGGCTCAACAACTGAATGGCGAATTACATGCCAACACGACTGCGCGCGTTGGTACGACTGTCGAACTGACAGTACCGGTATCGCTGGCCTCGATTGACGTGTTGCAGATCGAATGGGATGGTCAGTTGGCTTCCATCCCGCTGGAAGCTGTTCGGTGCACCAAACGATTGGCTCAGCAAGATATTGTACGCTCTGCCGACGGCGAATCGATTTTGCATGAAGGACAAATGATTCCCTTGCTGTCACCTCGCTTCACTGAACGGCCGCGGCGTAAGGTCAAAAGCACAGCCGAGGCCATATCAGCTGTTGTGCTGTCGGCTGGCGGCACGGTAACCGCCGTTGGGGTTGACCACTTGCTGGGCATCGACACGGTCGTGCTGCGACCATTACCCGCACTTGCAATAGCCGATCCCGTTATTTTGGGAAGCTACCTGAGTAGTAACGGCAACCCTTGCCTGGTGCTGGATCCTAAAGCATTGGCCACTGGCCGACATACGCTTGCCAGCCTGAGTAATGCTGAACCAGCCTCGCCCGAGCCCATTCTGATCATCGACGACTCTCTGACCACTCGCATGCTGGAGCAAAGCATCCTGGAGTCGGCGGGCATGACTGTCGATGTGGCCGCTTCAGCCGAGGAAGGCCTGGATATGGCACGGCGAAAACGTTACGCCCTCTGTCTGGTGGATGTTGAAATGCCTGGCATGGATGGTTTCAGCTTCATTGAGCGAACTCGGGCCGACCCACATTTGTGTGACATCCCCTGCATCCTAGTGACCTCATGCGATACCGATGAACACCGGCAACGTGGTAAGACAGTGGGGGCAATCGCCTATATCGTCAAAAGCCATTTTGATCAGGTGGCATTTCTCGATCAGGTTCATTCACTGGTGCAATCATGAAACGGATCCGCGTACTGGTGGTGGAAGACTCGCTGACCATCCGTCGCCACCTGTGTGACTTACTGCAAACCGACCCGACACTGGAAGTCGTCGGTGAAGCCACCGATGGCAAGCAGGCCATTGCCCAATGCATGGCATTGCGGCCGGATGTCATCTCGCTAGACATGATGCTGCCTGAAATGAATGGCCTGGCTGTGACCGAATATGTAATGGCACATTATCCGACACCGATTCTGGTGGTGTCGTCATCGTTCAATCGCGGCGAGCTGTTCAAGACCTATGAAGCCCTGGCAGCCGGCGCATTGGATGTGATTGAAAAACCTCGAGCCGATACCATTGATCAAGCATGGGCCAGTCATTATCTAAACATGATCAGGTTGACCTCCCGTATCAAAGTCATCACACATTTGCGGGGAAAACGGGCCTCACAATCAGCACCTCTCCCCCCTTCCCTGCCGGTGAGTACCGCACCCAGCCACACAGCGTGTAAGTTGATCGCCATTGGCGCTTCGACGGGTGGACCACGGGCATTGGTCGAAGTCCTGCAGCGAATACCCAGCAGTTGTGGGGCGCCCATTCTGATCGTGATCCATATTGGTGAACCATTTGGCAATACTTTTGCGGAATGGCTGAATGAACAGACCCCTCATTCGGTCCGGTTTGCCCATGACGGTGAAACCCTACCGGCCAAAGGGGTGTTGTTGGCCCCGCCAGGCCGCCATCTCGTGGTGCAGAAAAAGCAGCTGCAACTGTCTGACGAACCGGATCGGCATTCCTGCAAGCCGTCAGTAGATGTGCTATTCGAATCGGTTGCCCGGGAATGTGGCCGGGTGTCGGCGGCTTGCCTATTGACGGGAATGGGACAAGATGGGGCGCGTGGGTTGCTGGCCATTCGCCAAGCCGGAGGGCTGACGATCGCACAGGATGAGGTCAGCTCGGTGGTCTATGGCATGCCACGCGAGGCAGCGTTGATGGGTGCGGCGGATCATATCCTTCCCTTACATGAGATCGGACCCATGCTGGCCGCGTATACACAGTCGGAATCAATAGGTACGACATGAACGAAGTCATACTGATCGTGGATGACAGCCCGACGGTCTGTAACGACCTGCTGGAGGCCTTTACCTCAGCCGGGCTGACCGCCACGGGCTGTGCCACCCTGGCCGAGGCACGTGTTCAGCTGGCCAATCGACAGATTTCGTTGCTGGTGCTGGATGTGCTGCTTCCGGATGGTGATGGACTCAGCCTGCTGGAGGAGATCCGCAACCACCCGACCCATGCACACCTGCCCGTTCTGATCTTGTCTACCGAGGCAGAAGTGCGTGATCGCATTCGAGGATTGATGACCGGCTCCAGTGACTATATCGGCAAACCATATGATCGTGATCACGTGGTTGCGCGTACCCGGCAGTTGATCCATCACCAACAGCCACCTGTGTTGGAAAATCAACCCTACATCCTGGTGATCGACGATAGTATCACCTTCCGTGAGGCGCTCTGCGATGCACTGCGTGAGCAACAGTTCCTGGTCAGTAGTGCCGCGAGTGGCGAGGAAGGCCTGCGCAGCGCCGCCGCCCACCCCCCCCACCTGATCATCATCGACAGCGTGCTGCCCGGCATCGATGGTGCAACCGTGGTACGCAAACTGCGCCTGGATGCCGCGCTGCGCCAGACTCCCTGCATCATGTTGACCGGATCGGACGACCTGCATTCCGAAATGACCGCATTGAATTCCGGTGCCGATGCGTTTGCGCGCAAGGAGGAGGAGCTGGATTTGATCATTGCCCGGGCTCAGGCACTGGTACGTAGTTCAAGTATTGCCCGTGACGGCGATCGTGCCAGTCTGCTGGCGCCCAAGAAAATCCTGGCGGTGGATGACAGCCCAACCTATCTGGCGGAACTGGCCGACACCCTGCGAGAGGAAGGCTACGATGTGATCCGAGCCCGCTCAGGTGAAGAGGCCTTGCAAATGGTCGCGGTGCAGTTGGTTGACTGTATCCTGCTGGATCGGCTGATGCCAGGCCTGGATGGCACCGAAACCTGCCGTCGTATCAAATCCAACCCCAACCTACGGGATATTCCGTTGATCATGCTGACCGGCACCGAAGACCGCGATGCCATGATTGAAGGATTGGCCACCGGGGCTGACGACTATGTACTGAAATCCAGTGAATTCGACGTACTGAAAGCCCGTGTTTGCGCACAACTACGGCGAAAGCAGTTCGAGGATGAAAACCGACGCATCCGTATGGAGCTGCTGAACAAGGAGATGGAGGCTGCCGAGGCCAGGGCTGCGCATGCATTGGCCGAAAGCCGTGCGCAAATGTTGTCGATCATGGAGGAACAGAATCGCGATCTGGAAGCCGCCAATGAACAGTTACGCACCCACCAACAAGCCATCGCCGAAAAAAACCGCCAACTGGAGGAAGCCAGCCGTCTCAAATCCGAATTTCTGTCGACCATGTCGCATGAGCTTCGTACACCACTCAACGCCATCATCGGCTTTGCCGAGCTGTTCAAGGATGGCGTACTGGGCGAGTTGACCGCAAGTCAGAACAAATACATGTGTTCCATTCTCGATAGCGGCGAACACTTGCTGCAACTGATCAACGAAGTACTGGATCTGTCCAAGATCGAAGCCGGCAAGATGCAGTTGGACATGGAACTGCTTGAACTGGAAACAATGCTGTCGGACAGCTTGTCCATCATCAAGGAACGCGCATCGGTCAACCAGATCACACTATCCTGGCAGCCACTGGGTATCCCGTGCCAGATTCAAGCTGATCGCCGCCGATTTCGACAAATCATGTATAACCTGTTGTCCAATGCCGTGAAGTTCACGCCACCCGGCGGGCAGGTCGCGCTCAAACTGGCGCTGGTCGATCATGAGCACGCCGCCCATGCCATACCCGGCTTCCAAGCCGGTATCCGCATGCCATTACCAGAGAGCGATTGCCAGACATTTGCACAGATTTCAGTCACCGATTCCGGCATCGGCATCGACCAAGCCGATTTCAATCGACTGTTCAAACCCTTTACTCAGCTGGACAGCTCTGCATCACGCAAGGCAGAGGGCACAGGCTTGGGTCTGGCAGTGGTACAGCAATTGGTTGTCCTGCATGGCGGCACCATCAGCATGGCCAGCGAGCCGGGTCTGGGTTGCTGCTTCACGGTCTGGCTGCCGCTCCGGCAGGATCCGGTCATCGAGGACACGCAGCCACTATCCGCAACGTCAGCCAGACAACCTGTACTGGTCATCGAGGATGACCCACACTCAGCTCAACTGATGATCCTGCAGCTCAATGAGTGTGGGTTTACCACCTGCAGCGTAGGCTCCGCCGAAGCCGCGCTGGCACTGACTGATCAAGTTGTGCCGGTCCTGATCATTCTGGACCTGCTGTTACCCGGCATGGGCGGATGGGAATTCCTTAGTCAAATCAAAGGCATTGCAGCCTGGTCAACCATACCGGTAGTGGTGGTATCGATGGCCGCCGACCACAAGCAAGGCATGGCACTGGGTGCCTCGCTGGTCATGCAGAAACCCATTCACCACAAAGAGCTGGCCACAGGATTGCAAGCACTGGGTTTCCCGATAGAACATGCGGCCCAAACCCGGGTCCTGGTCATGGATGAAGACAGTAATTCGCTCGCCATGGTGTCCGATTATCTTCGCCAGGCCGGTTACCAAGCCATCACCACCACTGATGGTCAATCCGGGCTGGATGCCGCCGTTCGCGACAAACCCGATCTGATCATGCTGGATTTTTGCATGCCGGAAATCACCGGATTCGATCTGGTCGAGGCCCTGCATACCGCACCCGACCGGACCGATCTGCCCACGATCGTCTTGACCGCCCATTCACCTGACGAGGTGTATTGGCAACGTTTGAACCACCACATCCTGCAAGTGATTCACAATGTGGATTTCAGCCCACGCGATTTCATGGGTGAGGTCTATCGTGCGCTTCGTCATACCCTCGCGACGAACCAGTAAACCATGGCAAGTGCCACCGCCATCATGGGTCGTCAAGGAGATAGCCATGTCCAAGGTATTGATCATCGAAGACTCTCCCACCAACATGATGCTGGCAGTAGAGATCCTCTCCAGCGCCGGCCATGTTCCGCTGGAGGCCAAGTGTGCCCTCGACGGCATTGAAACAGCCCGTGCCGAGCACCCTGATGTGATCCTGATGGATATGCACCTGCCCGATATCGATGGCCTGGAAGCCACCGGCATCCTCAAGGCAGACAAGCATACCTGCGACATTCCGATCATCGCGTTGACGGCATCCGCCATGAAAGGTGATCGGGAACACGCACTGGCTTGCGGGTGCGACGAATATATTGAAAAGCCCGTGCGCTACAAGAGTCTGCTGGCGACCATTGCCCAGTTGGCCGACAAGCCGGCATCCGGCTGAGCAACAGCGCATCCTTGGCAGGTGATGGGGTGAAGCGCAGCCAAAAACCCGCTTGCACGGGTTGATACATCAGGATTTTAAGCAGCACTTGAGCCCCGATCGTGGTCGCGCAACAAGATATTGACCAAGATGTCTAGATCGCTGGTACGTTGACTGGCACGGAGCTGGTGGAAATCCGCATCAGACCTTTTCTACACGCACTGCCACACCCATGTGGTCGGTGACGGCAGCCGTCATGTAGCTGCTCTGGCTACTAACCGGCGTAAATTGTGTCAGATATATCATTTCTTTGACTTTGACCGTCTGCCTGTTATAAACGGCCACGTCATATTTTTTGGTCCCGGTACTGTTGGTACCCTGAAAATCACGTTGGTATGAATCGTAAGGTTGTATGGTAGATTGTGGATGCGCATCTTCAAATGATTGACCCAATGCACTAGTGACTACCTTCGGTGTAAATCCATTCGACGCCTGATTCGTGTCGCCCATGATAATGTCGATGCCACCAGCACCAGCCTGTAATATCTTTTTATTGATTGCAGCATAAAAATCAATTGTCTTATTATCACTGGTTGCAATTGCATTGGGGACATGAACAAACACGGCAACCACGCCATAACTTTCAACGGCGATCCATCCCTGCCCCTCTCCCAGATATCGATGCATCCCGCGCTGATTATCGGCATGAACGCTGAAACTATTACATGCCATTTCAGCAGACGAGACCCGTAAGAGCCGACCAGCACTCTGTTGCATCGACGCCCAATCAGAATGGCCACTGTCCAGCTCGCCATAGACCAATAGATTGAAACCTGTCCCAAATGCCCTAATCAGGTTTTGATGGGTTTGAAGCGCCTTGCGCTGCACCATATCCCGAAAGGTAATGTCGTCATGCTGCCCTTTATTCATATAACCTTGCGCAGCCGTGGGGAGCAATTGTGCTGGGCCATACAAAGGAATATCGGGTGCCAGATTCGGATTGATCGGCAAACTCAACATCCACCCGCCTGAACTGATTTTTGCTGAGTGATCGTGCGTCACCCGAGTGAAATATTGCGATTTCGATGCACCGACACCGTGATCGATACTTGCATTGGAATTCAGAGATTGATATGCAAAAACCGGCATTTCCACTCCCGCATATTAAAATATACGCTCTTATGGACTTTATTGATTTGCGGTAGCCGCAGTTTAATGCGCTACATTTTAACGGCTAGTTTACCCATCCATTCCGTTATTTTTCAAGCTGACTACCTGCAGGGCAATTTATTTAATTACTGAACAGCAGGATGTCAATGGCAATTAACCGCCATCGGATGAAACAATGGCATCGGCACCCTAACTGTGTCTGGCACGCGTACAATCGTCTCCTATGTATTGCATTTGGTACTTGTCATGCGCAACACGCCTTACCCTAACCACCAGTGCCCCGTCTGTGGAATGGCCAATGACTGCGAGCCCGCCCAGCAGAGCCATGTCGAAGTCGAATGCTGGTGTCACCATGTACCGGTAGCACCAGCACAACGGGATGCCCTGGCCGCTAGGTTCGGCTGTCAGGCCTGTCTATGTGAACGTTGCCTGCGTTCACTGGCAACCCTGACACACGCTGGCTCGCCTACTGAATCATCGGGATAGATTGGAAACACTCAGACGGATACGAGGCGGATGCGCTCAATTGACAGATGGTCACCCTGGCAATGCTGGGTTGGGCGCCCATAGCCCTGCGTGGGCTTCATCGACGACACCGGTACGCAGCAAGCGTTCATGCAGCGCAAAGGCATCGGCGATAATCGTGCGCAGTTCGTGACGTTCCCAGGGTTTGTTGATGAATTTGTGCACCGTACCATCATTAATGGCCTCCAGAATGCCTCGAAAATCCGAGTGCCCACTCAATAGCAGTCGTACCGCTTGTGGGCTCAGCTGCCTGACACGTGTCAGAAACTCCAATCCAGTCATATCCGGCATGTGCTGATCACATAAAATCACGCCAACGTGATGGCAAGCCAGTTGCTCAAAAGCAATCTGCACATCATTTGCCAGCAGCACGCGATAGTCGGCATCTCGCAAGTCACGCTCCAAAGCACTGGTCATGTTGAATTCGTCATCGATGATCATCAGCGTATGCTGTACTGACGATCGCCGCATACCGATCGGTGCCCGGATCAATCCCTCCCGCAGCAATGCAGAGCAAGCATCGGCCGGCATCGCTGCGCTGAAATAATGACCTTGTACTTGATCGCAGTCGCGACCTTCCAGCAGTGCAACCTGCCCCGGTGTCTCAACCATTTCGGCAATCACCTTGAGTCCTAACCGATGTGCCATCGAAATAATGGCATCCGTAATGGCCAGACTACGCGGATCAGACGTGATCTCCTTGACGAAGGAGCCATCCAGTTTCAATTTATCAATTGGAAAGCGCTTCAGATAGTGCATGTTGGAATAGGCGGTACCGAAATCGTCAATAGCCAATTGCACGCCCAGCTCCTTCAATTTGTACATCAGTGCAATATTCTTTTCCGGGTCATCCATCGATACGCTTTCGGTCAGTTCCAACTCCAGATATTGGGGTGACATCCGCATCGACTGCAGGATGTTGGCAAGCTGTGTTTCCAGACCGCGGCGGCGAAATTGCTTGGCTGACACATTCACGGCAATGCTGATCGGTGGTAGGCCCGCTTCCTGCCAGGTACGGTGCTGCTGGCAGGCCTGTTGAATCACCCATTCACCCAGCGGTTCGACCAAACCGGTTTCCTCGGCAATCGGAATGAATCTCGCAGGCGAGATATTGCCCAGTTCGGGGTGCTTCCACCGCAACAATGCCTCCAGCCCAACGATCCGACCCGTTTTCAATTCAACTTGTGGTTGATAGTGCAATGACAGTTGCTCGCGTTCAATGGCATGACGCAGTTCGCTTTCGATGTGCACCTTCTCGGACAAACGATGCCCAAGTTCGGGGCTATAGGTCTGCAGATTGTTTCGGCCCTCCTGCTTGGCCAGGTACATGGCTGCATCGGCAAATCGCAACAGATCATCGGCACTGCGGCCATCTGTCGGAAAAGCGCTATAGCCGACACTGCAGGTCACCACCAGGTCACGTCCTGCCAGATTGATCGGCTCCACGACCCTGGCCAATACGCGCTGGATGATCCTGGCATCCTCGCTGCTATCCGCCGCATCCTGCAGTAATAGCACGAACTCATCCCCACCAATGCGGGCGATCGTGTCGGTTTCCCGCACACAACTACTCATCCGCCCCGCCAGGGTTTTCAACAGTTCATCACCCACCTCGTGACCAAAGCTGTCGTTGATCCATTTGAAACGGTCCAGATCGATAAAGCACACTGCACAACGTCCATTGCTACGCTTGGCGAAGGCAATAGCCTGGGTCAGTCGATCCATGAAGACATTGCGGTTGGGTAGATTGGTCAAGGCATCATGTGTCGCCTGATACTGCAACGCACTTTCCAGCCGCTTGCGCTCAGTAATGTCTTGCACCATGCCTTCATAACATACGACCTCATGATGCTCGTTACGCACGACATGGGCCGTAATCGCCAATTCAATCTCGGCACCATCGGCACGCCGTGCCGGCAATTCGATATTGCGGATCGCACCTTGTTGGCGAATCGCCATGGCCAGACTGTCGCGTGCCTCCCGGCCAAGGAACACATCAAACGGCTGCCGTCCAAAATTGACCATCAGGTCTTCCGGCGACAGACAACCCAGAATCCTGGCCAAGGCGGCATTGGCCATCAACAACTGGCCATCCCACTCGCAGCGGAATATCCCTTCGGCGGCATTATCGAATATGTCCCGATACTTGGTTTCCGCTTCCAACAGCTTGATTTCTGCCTGCTTATGCTGTTCCATCTCGGATGCCAGCTTTTCGTACAGCAATGCATTCTGGATGGAGATTGCAGCCTGGGTCGCCAACAAATTCAGCAGCTCGACCCGTTCGGCATGAAATACCCCAGCCAACTGGCTGTTTTCAAGGTAAAGCATGCCCATGAGCTCATGTTGACGCAGAATGGGCATGCACAGTACCGATTTGGGCATCAGTGCAACGATATAGGGGTCGCTGACAAACAAGCCATCAATGGTCGCATCGTGCAACACCACACAAGCCAGAGTCCGTTCCACATACTGCGTAATCTGCAGCGGTAGATCCAGCGGGCTGGGTAGCGATACGGGCTGGTCGCGCTGTGCCAGCACCAGCGGTGTGGCCGTCGCCTGGCTGGCTGCTACCACCCAATGTTCGTCCCGTTTCAGCAACAGCTTGGCCTGTTGAGCACCTGCACTTTCCAGCACTGCATGCAGCAACTGACCCAGCAACTTGTCGAGCACGATCTCGCTGGAAATGGCTTGCGATGCTTTCAGTACTGCTGCGATATCCAACTCATTCAGTGACGGACCATCGTCAATCCGGCTGAGCCTGCGCTTACCCATATGCGCAATCGGGGGCAATTCATTACTCAGCGTATTGGTTGCCGTCAGTGCGGGGGTGGCCGTCGAAGGCAAAAATTCCGTCAACAGGCGCGGATAGGCACTCAGCAAGGCAGCAGCCTTACTTTTGGCTCCCCAGGCCACATAGCCGAAACGTGCCTTGCGCATATAGATGCGCCCGAAATCCAGCTTGCCCTGCTGCAACCAGAATTTGGCCGCCAGTTCATTGGCCAATGCTTCATGATGGATGTACCCACTATTGCCCGCCGTCTGGATCGCCGCATCGTACAACTGCATCGCATGCTCGTTTTCACCCCGCGCACGAGCCAACTCAGCCGATACCAATTGGTACTGGTGCAAGAAGTTCGCCGGGCAGTGCTCGGCCCAGGTCAACAACTGCTGCTGATTGCGCTCCACCTGATCCAGCGCGTTGCCGCCCACATCCACATCCGGGTACAGCGCCAGCAGGATCAGCGAGTGATAGCAATTCAGTGAAGCCTCGGCCAGATTGCCTTTGACATAACCTTGCAGGGCACGTGCATCCTCCAGGCTGCTCAAGGCCAATTCCGGCGCCCCGTACAGGTACAAAGCAAACGCTTTGCCCATACGATAGAAACACACTGCTGCAAAACTTCGATGCTCATGACTGGC
Organism: Chitinivorax sp. B; assembly: GCF_005503445.1. Classification (NCBI taxonomy): domain Bacteria; kingdom Pseudomonadati; phylum Pseudomonadota; class Betaproteobacteria; genus Chitinivorax; species Chitinivorax sp. B. The sequence goes on from NZ_SCOH01000006.1 coordinate 128,273, forward strand.
TGCCAGGTACTCGCCTTCCGTGATATCGACAATATCAAAGGACAAAGTACTGCTGGTTTCGCCAGCCAAATTGGCCGCCACCAGCCGGCATCCCAGAATATTGTCGGTCGACAGGTTATGCTTGACCCGCCGGGTAAAAGACAAGTGTCGGCCAGTCTCCGTCAGCAACTGATTCAGATTTTCGCCACGCAGGAAACCATTCAACGTGCGGCAGTTGGCAAGAATGTATCCGATGAACTGGAACTCGCCGGACTCCATGCCCGCACGTTGACCTTCATCATTGAAGACGTCAGCTTCCGCCACCGGGCGAATCCAGTGATTCAGAAACATTCCCATGATCAGGCAGGCTTTGCATTTCAAACTGTGGCTGCCATATTTCTCTGCCAGTCGCAGGCCCAACATGCCGAACTCGTAACCTAACTGATACCGCCCACGATTGGCCGCCAACGTATTGCCGAAACTGGCATAGCCCTTGGAGGATTCCGGCACATTGCCAAATTGCATCGACAATTTGGTCATGCGTGCCAATACCCAGCTATACAGCGTGTATCGATTGGTGAAGTAGATGGTGGTATGTACCGTCATCATCACCTTCATGACCGCCATCACCTTGGGATCAGTCATGGGTGGCAAATCGATCAACGATGCAACGGAACGGCCCTGCAATCCGGCTTCGACTTCGGCCAATTCGGCATCCACCGCACTGGACAACTGATCCACCGGTGGAAAACCCATACCAAGCAATGCCAGCGCCTTGCTGGCCGATTCCACGGCTTCTTCGTTCTTGCCCAGCATGGTCAATTGAGTGACCAGTTGCGCATAGGCCTCGCTACGGTCTATCAGTTCCGCCCGTCGCCAAACGAAGTCGATCAACCTTTCCGAGGCTTCATAGTTGCCGTTCAGGTACTCGGCTTCTGCCCGTTCGCGGTGCAATGCCAAAGTCAACTCGTACCGATTGTCCCAGTCACCGCCAAAAGCTTCCATTCCCAGTTGGAGATAGCTCAGGGCCGCCCCGTAGGCTGAGGCGAACTTGGCCTTGCGGGCCGCGTCCAGGTTCAATTGTGCCAATGCGATCCGCTCGTCATCAGACTGAATCAGCATCAGACCACGATTCAAATGATCGACCACCTCAAACAGTCGTTCATTGCGTGCAGCTTCACCCAGGTTACTCACCAACAGACGACCTACCCGTAGATGCAACCCTGGCTTCTCATCATCCGGGATCAGTTCGTAAGAAGCCTGCTGCACCCGGTCATGTAGGAACTTCAAACGGTGATACACCAGTGTCGATTCCGGATTATTCGGCTCCAGAATGGTCAAGTCGGAGGCCGGCAGCAAAATACCGTCGCGTACTGCCGGGAACAATTGCTTGTAGCATTCGGCCGGACGCTTTTCGATCACCATGGCCAGCGTCGACAATTCGAACCGGTTGCCCAGACAGGCCGCCAGCTTCAGCGCATGCACCGTTCCCGCCGGCAATTTACGCAGCTTGGTCAGCATCAGTTCCACCACGTTATCCGTGATGTCTGCCTGCTCGATACGCTGAATATCCCATTGCCAGCGAGCCTGATCCGGGTTACTAGTGTCGACATGGAATTGGATCATGCCTTCCTGATACAAGGTCGACAAAAATTGGCCAACAAAGAACGGGTTGCCCGCTGTCTTATGCAGCACCAGCCTGGCCAACGGTTCTGCTGTCTCTGCCTTGCAATAAAATGCATCACAGATCAGAGCGGTCACATGCGCCAGTGTCATTGGCAGCAAGACAATCAGCGATGCAGGTGCCGCTTGCCGATCCAGCCGGTCGGTCAACATAGTCAGCGGGTGTTGATCATTCACCTCGTTATCGCGAAACGCACCGATGATCATCAAATGCTGAGCCTCATCATCCACCAGCAATACTTCAAGCAACTGCAACGTCGCCGAATCCGCCCACTGCAGGTCATCCAGAAAGATCACCAATGGATGCTCGGGTTGGTAGAACACCCGGATGAAACGTTGAAACACCATATTGAAGCGGTTCTGGGCCTCGCGTGGTGGCAAGGCGGCGATTGGGGTCTGCGGCCCCAGAATCAATTCCAGCTCGGGAATCACATCGATGATCAGTTGCCCGTTCTGCTCCAGCGCATCCTGTAACAGCTTGCGCCAGCGCATGACACTGACTTCATCTTCAGTCAACAACTGGCTGATCAGTGCCTGCAAGGCGATCACCAGCGCGCTGTAAGGCACCGTACGCTGAAACTGGTCAAACTTGCCACTGACAAAATAACCCCGCCGCATGGTGATGGGTCGGAACAGCTCCTGCACCAAGCAAGTCTTGCCAATACCGGAATAACCAGCGATCAACATCAACATTCGCCCACCACGGCTGACATGTTCGAACGCATCGAGCATCTTTTCAATTTCCGCTTCGCGGCCATACAACGTCTGCGGCAAATGAAAACGGCTGGGAACATCGTGTTCGGCCAGCCGGAAAGGGTCGATCTGATCATGTTCACGCAGGCTTAACAGGCAAGTGTCCAAGTCCGCCTTGATACCCCATGCACTCTGGTAACGGGCCTCTGCCGTCTTCTCCAATAGCTTGTCAACGATATCCGACACCGTTTGCGGAATCGTCGAATTCAAGCGCCACAAAGGCACCGGCAACTCGGCCAGATGGCAATGCACCAGCTCCAGTGAATCCTTGCCGGTGAAAGGCAGGCGACCTGAAAACAGCTCGTACAGGGTAACACCGAGCGAGTAGAAGTCGGTACGATAGTCCAGTACCCTGTTCATACGCCGGGTTTGTTCCGGTGACATATAGGCCAGCGACCCTTCCAGCATGTCCAGATTCTTGATGGATGGGTTTTCCCTCGACAACTGTGAAGCAATGCCGAAATCGATAATCTTCAGTTGTCCGGTTGCCGCGTTGTAGACAATATTGCCCGGATTGATGTGCTTGTGGACGATATCATTTGCATGGATCTCCGCGATGCCTTCCGCAATCAGGCTGGCCACACTCAGGCACTCCTCGAGCGGCATTGGGTGAGCAGTCAGCCAATGCCGCAACGAGTGTCCGCCAATATCCTCCATCACCAGTACTGGCTTGTTTCTGCTGAATACCAAGCCATAAGCGGCAGCGGCACATTTGCACTGATTCAGTTGTGCAGCAATTTCGTATTCCCAGCGATACGAGGCAACAGCCTCCGGGCGCGGATAGTCCTGGCGCAACAGCTTCAACACGACAGACTGCCCTCTTAGCAGATCAATCGCCCGGAAAACCTGGGTGCAAGGGCTTTCGTACAGCTTCTCCTGAATATCGAAACCAACCACTGAGAACATAGCGCACTCGCCAAGGTAGATGGATGAACTAGGTTGCCAATCAATACCGCACAGTAGGTGGAAGGTGACAGGTTGTGTCTGTTTCAGCCACATCGCCAGACGCGTAAAATCATGCCGCAGTCGTGCGGGCAGCCCAGCTCAGCGCATTACGCCATGCGCCAACGAACGGCCATACACACCCCCTTATGGATTTCACCCATGCGCTGGCCGATAATCTATATTTAGCTCATCATGGGGTGAATTACTTGAAATTCACCCTAATTAAATATTTTGCATATTCAAATATACAAAATAAAAAATCAACACCAAAAATAGGGATGTCCTCACCTCAATCACAAGCAAATACATCGCTTCTCTTACCATAGGGGAAATTAAATGAACCAACCAGTCCAAGCCATACCGGATCGCTACACCTCCGCCATTCCCTACTTGACGATCACCGGGGCGGACCGTGCCATCGAGTTCTACAAAAAAGCATTCGGCGCCACCGAGATCATGCGCATGAACGATCCAGCGGGGCAGATCATGCATGCCGAGCTGCGTATTGGTGACGTCATCATCATGCTGCACGAAGAAAATCCCAACTGGCAGGCACTCAGCCCCACCAGCATTGGCAATTCACCCGTCAGCGTGATGTTTTACACCACCCATGTCGACGACATCATGAACCAGGCAGCGGCAGCCGGCGCCACCATCACCATGCCGGCACAGAATATGTTCTACGGGGATCGCTGTGGCAATCTGGTCGATCCATTCGGCCATAAATGGATGGTGGCCACACACATTGAGGAAGTATCGTCGGAAGAACTGGCCAAGCGGGCTGCCGCCATGTTTGCCGAGCAATGTTGAAATAACGAAACCACGGAACCACCGGGCTGGCCAGATCATCATTTGGCCAGCCTTATTTTGTGCTGATCGCCTTGGTTATTAATACGTGGAGTAAATATTTACCCGCCTACTCTTTGACATTTATAATCCAGCCTAATTGAAATTGCCTCAATGTCATCCAAATTATTGTCAACTTGCATGCCTGGGCATGCATGATGCATCTTGCCCTCTGCTACGCACGCCCTGCCAAAGCGGCGTATAGTGCAGACCAATCACGCAGGGGCTGGTTTTGCTCCCCTTCTTCAACGACATCAAGGCACGATATCGTCTGACCATGGATAGACTCACCGCCATGCATGTTTTTGTGCGGGTTGCCGAATCCGGCAGCTTTACCCGAACCGCCGATCAGCTTGATCTGCCACGAGCAACCGTTTCTACCGCCATCCAGCAATTGGAAGCCTCGCTGGGCGCACGCCTGTTGCACCGAACGACCCGTCGCGTTCACCTGACTCAGGATGGTGCTGCGCTGTTGGAGCGATGCCGGAGCATCCTGGCTGATATGGACGAAGTCGATAACATGTTCCGACAAACAGCATCCCGTCTGAGCGGCAAACTGAAAGTGGATGTACCCAGCCGCTTTGGCCGGCGCTTGCTGGCACCCGCATTACCTGCCTTGTTCGAACGCCATCCGGACCTCGAATTGGAACTGGGTGTGACAGATAGAGCCATTGACTTGATCCAGGAAGGCGTGGACTGCGTGGTCCGTGTCGGCAACCCAGGCAACAGCAGTCTGGTTGCCCGACCCCTGGGCGAATTTGCCATGATCAACTGCGCCAGCCCAGCCTACTTGGCCCAGCACGGCCTCCCAGCCAGCCCGGCTGATCTGGATCATCATTGGGCTATCCAGTACGCCTCTCCCAGTACAGGCAGAGTGGCCCCGTGGGAGTATCAGCAGCAAGGCGGATTGCAAGTCCGAGCGGTTCGCGGCCGAATCACCGTGAACAATGCAGAAACCTACATCGCCTGCTGCCTGGCTGGCCTGGGTTTGATCCAGGTACCGGCTTATGATGTACAGGATCACTTGGCCAACGGTGAATTAATTGCGGTAATGAACGATGCAACAGCCGCCCCCATGCCTGTCTATGCCCTTTATCCACATCGCCGTCATCTTTCACAACGGGTACAGATTTTCATCGACTGGCTGGCATCATTATTGTTGACGCCACTGCGCTGACTATCGGGCTCAAGGCAGGATGAATGATGAAATCTGGCTGGCACTATCGCCGGGCTGATCCATCGCCCTGACCGCGATCACAATCGGATTCGCACCGCCATGACCTGCCGATTTGTCCACCGAGAGCGAGACAGGCAATGGATAACTACTGCCCGCAGCCACTTCCACGACCTCCGGCTCAGCCAAAGTCAAGCCCGGCAATCCGCTGACCTCGACCTTGAAGTAGCGAGCCTTATCAGCCTGATTATGGATATGCAGGGTATAGCTGTTTTCCACCCGGCCATCGCCCAGCTCCCGCATCAAGACCAGCCGATCGCGAATCACATCGACCCGCAATGGCATGCGATGAATCAACAACCAGATACTGCCAATGGTCAACCCAATCAGCAAGGCACCATATAGGGCCACCCTTGGCCGAAACAGTCGCATGGCCTGTTCACCGCGCGACAACATCCGCTCAGAAGCGTAGCGGATCAGCCCTCGCGGTCGCTCAAGTTTGTCCATGACCGTATTACAGGCATCCACACACAGGCCACAGCCAATGCACTCATATTGCAATCCATGGCGGATATCAATGCCGGCTGGGCACACCTGCACACAAATACCGCAATCCACACAGTCTCCCGGTTTGACCGCCCCTTGTACTGCCTGGCGACGTTGATGACCACCACGAGGTTCGCCACGTGCCGCATCATAGCTGACGGTAAGGGTATCCGGGTCGAACATGACCCCCTGGAAACGCGAATACGGGCACATATGCTGACAGACCTGCTCGCGCAGAATACCAGCCTGCAGATAGGTGAAAACGGCATAGAACAACAGCCAGAAGCCTTCCCATGGGCCAAGCAACAAGGCTGGCATACCCGCAACCAGATCACGGATCGGCGTAAAGTAGCCGACGAAGGTCATCCCCGTCACCAGCGACACACCAATCCAGGCTCCATGCTTCAACGCCTTGCGGGCCAATTTGCGCACATGCCATGGCTGTTGATCCAGCTTGATCCGGGCCAGATGATTGCCTTCCACCCGGGCCTCGATCCAGGCAAACATGGCGGTATAAACCGTTTGCGGACAGGCAAAGCCGCAAAACACCCGGCCGGCCACTGCCGTAAAAAAGAACAATCCAAACGCCGCCATCATCAGAATGGCCGCTAAATAGACGGCGTCCTGTGGCCACAATATCAAGTCGAAAATATAGAATTTGCGATTGGCGATATCGAACAGTACAGCCTGACGCCCCTGCCAGGGTAACCAACACAGGCCATAGAAAATCAATTGAGTCAGGAACACCATACCCCAGCGGAGCCGGTTATATCGGCCCGCTGTTTCACGGATATGGATTTTTCCCTGTTTGCGGTAGAAATGAACAATCTGTGGTTTGACAGCGATTGTGGCGCCTGAGGAAGCCGTGGGCATGCGACCCATCCTTGTGTCGAATTGAAGCCCACGCAGTAGACCATGCCCACAGCCACTATAACAGATTCACCAAGTCAAATATCCAGCTATAACAGTTTGTATCAGCATCGCTCCGCTGGTTGCAGCAGATCACGCAGGCAACAGCAAGCAGATGACTGAACATCAACACAGCCATCACTGCAGCGTCACCACAATAACCCTGCCATCATGCATGGCGATTCCCAGTCTCCATCCGCCACCCTTTGGCCAACCCACGCAGCACTGCCCGTGCTGCATCGATAACCTCAGAAGCAGTCAGCCCGACCGGTCCGATCCCTTCATTCACCAACTTGTCGGCCGCAGCACCATGTAGATAAACCGCCAGTTGCGCCGCATCATATCCATTCAACCCTTGTGCCAACAGTGCCACCGCCATGCCGGCCAATACGTCACCCTGTCCGCCATTGGCCAAGCCGGGGTTGCCACTGGTATTGATGCACCAGGCACCATCATGGGCCATGCAGATGCTACCGCACCCTTTCAATATGACGTCTGCCCCAAAGTGATCGACCAGGGTCGAGGCGGCTTGTAGCCGATCCGACTGGACTTCGGCTGTACTGCAACCCAACATGCGAGCAGCTTCGGCCGGATGCGGCGTTAACACGGTCACGTCCCGACGGGTAGCCAACTGCGTTGCCAAATCAGGTTTATCGGCAATCAGATTGAGCGCGTCGGCATCCAGCACGAGCGGCAGGGGACGCCGCAGAGCCAGATCCAGCACATGTACCGCATCGGCACTTTTGCCCAATCCAGGCCCCACGACCAAGCAGGTCAGATGATCAAGATGGAACAGATCTTCGGCATGGCGTAACATCATTTCCGGTTGCAGATGATCAACTCGAGGGGCATCCTGATCGAGCAAGCCCAGCGTTACCCGTCCGGCACCCAGTTTGAGCGCAGCACGCCCGGCCAAAAGTGCCGCACCGACCATGCCAGCCGCCCCCCCTACTACACCGACACTGCCAAACAGCCCCTTGTGGCAGTTACGGCGACGAGGCACCAACAAGCCGGCTACATCCGCGCCATGCAACGCTCGCCCCGCAGGTGGCAACAACATTGGCGCGTCCATTCCCAGTGAGGCCATGATGACCTCACCGGCATGATCCGGCCCTTCATGGGTCAACAGACCCGGCTTCAATGCGATAAAACTGATCGTCCAACGTGCCATGATGGCATTACCCAATATGGTGCCCGTTCTTGCGCACAAGCCACTGGGTATATCCAACGCCAGCTTCGGGGCAGCGAGCTTGTTCAGGGTATCGATGACGTGGCACCACGCCTGATCCAGCGGCCGATTCAGTCCAATACCAAACAAGCCGTCGATCACCAATCGATACCCCGGCAACGGCACCGGCATGGCCCGCAACCAAGGCCTGTCGGTGGCTTGCCACGCCTGCAAGGCACGTGCTGCATCAGTTGGCAAATGTGCCGGGTCACCCAGCAGCACCATGTCCACCTCGTAACCAGCAGCCTGCAACAGCCGCCCGGCCACCAGCGCATCGCCACCATTATTGCCCTGTCCTGCAACGCACAGAATGCGGTTCCCTGTTGGAATATGACTACGCACCCAGTCCGCCACAGCTTGGCCAGCCAATATCATCAGGGGCTGGCTCACCTGCTCGGCCCCCAGGGTTTCCAATGTGCGAATCTGATCAATATGGTAAACGGCGGTCATTGCAGGACATCTCCAGTGACAGGTCTGTGGAACAGGCGCGGTATCTGGCGCGCCATCCGGCATACAGACTGCAAGCATATTGCATTTACAGCCGCTTCGTCAGCCCAAGGCAGCACAATGGTCGACATGCCTGACACCAGGGTGCTGCCAATCAGGTAAAATGCAGGCCTTTGTCCGACCCGACCCACCCGCATGATTTGTATTACCACGCTGACCACGGCACAGATCGATTTGGCCCACTCACTTTATCGCCAAGTAGGCTACCGGCATGCTTGGACAACAGGTGAGACCTTATTTGGCGCTTGGTCAGATGAGCTGCTGGTGGGATGCGTCCGGTTATGCCAGGAGCAAGGCCAATCCGTGTTGCGCGGCATGCAGGTCTTACCCAGCCATCAGCGTCAGGGAATAGGCCGCCGATTATTGGCTACGTTGGTTCAGTCGCTAGACAGTGAGATTTGCTATTGTGTGCCCTACCAACACCTGCTCGATTTTTACGCTCAGGCCGGATTTCGGTCATGGCCATTGAATACAGCGCCAGCGTTCCTGTCCGAGCGGGTAGCACGTTATCGATCCGAAGGCCTGTCAGTCGACCTGATGGCCCGCTTACCTGAATAACACAATAATATGCGCGCACTGACAATCCTGCTCAAAACCCTGCTTTACCTATCGCTGACCGTTGCCATCCTGCTTGGCGGCTGGCTGACCTATTTCGCCCATTCACCGCTGGTTATCGACAGCTACCCCAAGGTATTTACTGTTCGCCAGGGCAGCACCTTGCGTGCAGTATCCCGACAACTCACCCAACAACACATTATTCAGGAGCCCTGGAGCTTCTGGATGTTGGCGCGCTTGACCGGCCATGGTAACAACCTGAAAGCCGGTAGCTATCAACTGACCGAGTCACTCTCTGCTTATCAATTGCTGAACAAATTGGTCAAGGGCGACTTCCACCTGAGTGTCGTCACCATCATCGAAGGTTGGACCTTCCGTCAAATGCGCGAGGCACTGGACCGCAACGAGCACCTGAAACATGACACACAAGGTCTGAGCGATGCCGATATCTTGCGCAAGCTCAATATTCCTCATCAACATCCAGAAGGCCTGTTCTTTCCTGACACCTATTTCGCCGCATTAGGCAGTTCGGATCTGGTGGTGCTCAAACGAGCCTATGACACCATGCAGACCCATCTAGCCGAGGCCTGGAGCGAACGCGCCGCCGACCTGCCTTATCGCGATGCCTATGAAGCACTGATCATGGCCTCGCTGGTGGAAAAAGAAACCGGTCGTGCATCTGACCGCCCTATGATCGCTGGTGTTTTCGCCAATCGCCTGAAGAAAGGAATGCGACTTCAGACCGATCCGAGCGTCATTTATGGCCTAGGCAGCAAATTCGATGGTGATCTGCGTAAAGCCGACCTGCTGACCGATACCCCATACAACTCGTATACCCGTAGCGGCCTGCCGCCTACCCCCATTGCATTGCCCGGCCTGCATTCTCTACAGGCTGCATTGAACCCGGCACGTACCAATGCGTTGTATTTCGTGGCACGGGGGGATGGCGGCTCGCACTTTTCCAACTCGCTCGACGAACATAACCGTGCCGTCGACAAATTCATTCGGGGCCGCTGAACCGTGTTTGTGGTCACGCTGACTTATCTCAGACCAATCGAAGCTGTGGACGCCACGTTGCCGGGGCACGTCCAATACCTGCAACGGCAGTTTGCAGACGGCGTGTTTCTGGCCAGTGGCCGCCGCGTCCCCCGTACCGGCGGAGTCATCCTGGCTCGGGCGGATAGTTTGACCGCATTGCAAGCAGTGTTGGCTGACGATCCCTTTCACCAACTGGGCATCGCCCGCTATGATGTAATTGAGTTCACCCCGACCATGACCGCACCGGGGCTTGATTTATTGAAGGAAACCTAGCCAGACCATGACCGCACGTTTCATCTCTCTCGAAGGCATCGATGGTGCCGGTAAAAGCACGCACTTGGCCTGGTTGACGCACTGGCTGCACATCCATGATATTCAACACACAGTAACCCGTGAGCCAGGCGGCACACCACTGGGTGAAAAGTTACGCACACTGCTGCTGAACGAGCCCATGCACCTGGAAACTGAAGCACTGTTGATGTTCGCGGCCCGCCGCGAGCATCTGGATAAGGTCATCCAGCCTAGCCTGGCGAGTGGCAAATGGGTTGTGTCCGATCGTTTCACCGATGCAAGTTTTGCCTATCAGGGTGGAGGACGCGGCCTGAATGACCATAAATTGAGCGAGTTGGAACAATGGATTGGCGGCATTCAGCCAGATCTGACCTTGCTGTTTGACGTGCCACTGGCAGTCAGCCAGGCACGCATGGCCAACTCCCGTCAGTTGGACCGTTTCGAACAGGAGGCCAGCGACTTCCACGCCCGCGTACGCGCCGCCTACCTGGCCCGGGCTCAAGCCCAGCCCCATCGCTTTCGCGTGGTAGATGCCAGTCGTGACCTGTCTGCCATTCAGGCCGAGCTGGAACAGATCATGAAGGCCTTTGTCGCATGAACGCCTTCCCCTGGCATGCCGAACAATGGCAACAATTGAACACCATTCGCAGTCGCTGGCCACATGCCTTGCTGCTGGCTGGTCAACAAGGCATCGGCAAGGTCGCATTTGCTCGACATCTGGCGGCATCGCTGCTGTGCGAGCAAATCGAGCCCGACCATCAGCCATGCGGACGCTGTGAATCCTGCCACTGGTTGGCCAATGGCAATCACCCTGATTTCCGTGAGTTGACCCTCCTGGACGATGAAGACAGCGATGCTGACGAAGGCAAATCCAAAAAAGCGCCAACACAGATCAACATCAAACAGGTTCGGGAGTTGACTGACTTCGTCAATGTCACCTCACATCGCCAGGGCTCGCGCATCACATTATTGCATCCGGCTGAAGCCATGAATGCCGCCGCCGCCAATGCCTTGCTCAAAACACTGGAAGAACCTCCGTCTGGTGCGTTGTTTATCCTGGTCACACATCAGCCGCAGCGTCTGCTGCCGACCATCCGCAGCCGCTGCCGTGTATTCAACCTGCCAACGCCGCAACCTGCTGAAGCCGCTGCCTGGCTGACCGGACAGGGGGTGGCCGAAGCCGATCAGGTATTGGCACAAGCGGGTTATGCACCACTGCTTGCCCTGGATCTGGCCGATCCGGCATTGCAAGCCGATCGCAAAGCGCTGACTGCAGCGCTGGCCGACCCTTTCCGCCTTGATCCATTACAAATGGCGGATACCTGGCAGAAGACAGATATGCTGCGTATGGTAGATTGGTTGCAAAAATGGCACTATGACCTGCTAAGCTGTCAATTATCCGGCATAATTCGCTACCATCCAGAACGCCGGCAGGATATTGAACGACTGGCCAGGCCAGCCGACCCGCTACGTTTGAACGAATTCGGCAAGCAATTGGTGGATGCCCGGCGCCTCGCCCATCATCCGCTCAATCCCAAGCTTGTGCTGGAACAACTGTTTTTTGCCTATACCGATACGCTGAAGAAGCAATAACAACTATGGCTGAAGAATCCAAACCCTCTGCAGCAGCCGCCCGCGCGGGCGTACTCTCGCTGAGCATCAAAGAAAAATCGGCGCTGCATGCCGCTTACATGGTCTTCGTACAAGGCGGTGGCATTTTCATCCCGACTTCCCGTCAATACAAGATCGGTGACGAAGTGTTCATGCTGTTGACACTGATGGATGATCCCAACCGCCTTGCCGTTGCTGGCAAGGTCGTCTGGATCACGCCCGCCGGTGCACAGAACAACCGTACCCAGGGCATCGGCGTGCAGTTCACGCAGAATGAAAACGGCATTGCCGCCCGTAACAAGATCGAATCACTGTTGGGTAGTGCGCTGCAATCGAATCGCCCCACTCACACAATGTGATCATTTCACGTATCATCAAGCCGTTGCCTGCATTGTTGTCGGCAACGGCTTTTTTGCTTTCACGCGGCTACTCACCGAATCCATCCAACATGATTTACAAGCAAGCCCATGCAATTTATTGATTCACACTGCCATATCAACTTCCCTGATTTGGCTGTTCAAGCCGACCTGCTCTTACAGCAGATGGAACAAAACCAGGTCAGTCACGCCCTGTGTGTGTCGGTCAACCTGCCAGATCTGCCCAGCGTATTGGCCATGGCAGAACGTTATCCGAACATCTACGCGTCGGTTGGCGTCCATCCGGATTATGAGGACACCCCTGAACCCTCAGTCGAACAACTGGTCGAACTGGCCCAACACCCCAAAGTCATCGCCATCGGTGAAACCGGCCTGGATTACTATCGCTTGGAAGGTGATCTGGAATGGCAGCGTGAGCGGTTCCGCACCCATATCCGTGCGGCCCGTGCCTGTGGCAAACCGCTGATCATTCATACCCGCTCAGCTTCGGACGACACGCTTCGCATCATGCAGGAAGAACGAGCTGGCGACATCGGGGGCGTCATGCACTGCTTCACCGAAAGTTGGGTTGTGGCCGAAGCCGCCATGGCACAAAACTTCTACATCTCGTTTTCGGGCATTGTCACATTCAAGAATGCTGTCGAGCTGAAAGATGTCGCGCAACGCGTGCCACTGGATCGCATGTTGATCGAGACCGATTCACCCTATCTGGCGCCAGTCCCGTTCCGGGGCAAGATGAATCACCCGGCATTGGTCAAACATGTGGCCGAGCACATTGCCAACCTGCGTGGCACCAGCGTTGCGGCGATTGCCGAGGCCACCACAGCCAACTTCTTTCAACTGTTCAAGGCAGCGAGGCAATAAAGGTGGAGATCACCCTGCTTGGCACCGGTTCCAGTGCGGGTACCCCGGTCATCGGTTGCGAATGTGGTACTTGCACTTCGCCTGATCCACGCAACAAGCGCACCCGAGCCTCGGCGCTACTGCAAGTCAATGGCTTCAACCTGTTGATTGACACCGGACCGGATTTGCGTCTGCAAGCGCTACGGGAAAACTTCAAACGCGTTGATGCCGTGTTGTATACCCATCCCCATGCCGACCACCTGAATGGCATCGATGACCTGCGTGCGTTCTGTTACCACCAGCGGGCTGCCATCCCGATCTATGGCAATCCGTTCACTATTGATGACATCCGCAACCGTTTCGCCTATTGTTTCTTTCCGCCAGGGCGGTTCTGGGACAAACCCATACTGGACCCACGCCCCGTCGAAGGACCATTCGAGTTCCAAGGTGTCCAGATCATCCCTATCCCGCTTGTACATGGACGCTGGATCATCAACGGCTATCGAATCGGCAATGTCGCCTACCTGACCGATTTGAACGAGATACCGGATTCATCCTGGGCATTACTGCATGGGTTGGATGTGCTACTACTGGACTGCCTGAAAGAACAGCCCTACCCCAGCCATTTTGGTGTTGACCAGGCCATCGACCATGCCCAGCGCATCGGCGCCGCGCAAACCTATCTGATCCACATGACGCATGATCTGGAATATCACGCCTTGCAACAACGACTGCCAGGCAACATCGCTGTGGGATACGATGGCTTACGCATCAACGTGTAGACTACACTCATGGATTCTCCCCTTCCCGCCCCTTGGGAAAGGCCATCCAGCTTGACAGCTTTTTTATACTTCCACCCCACTCGACGCCATGAATCACATCACTTTCGACGACTTTGACACTTGGTGCAAAACCCAGCCCGAATTCATTCGCACCCACGCATTCTTCAACGAAGCCGAATACTTTGAAGAAGAAGGCGCGCGTTTTTTCAAAGGGGACTACCACACAGATCTACTGAGTGTCTCGCCTTGCGTAGTCGTCGAAGGCAATCTCACTACCGATACCTTTACTTGGGACTATGATTGCGGCCTGCTGGTTGTCACTGGCAATTTGCACTGCAAACATTTCCAGCTTCCGGTCTGGGCTGTCATCGGTGGCAATTTGCACGCAGAGACAGTCCAGATCAATTCATGTTGCGATTTTGCATTACATGTCGGTGGTGATCTGATTGCACAATCCGTGATTGAGGATGGCCACTGCATTGAAGTTGTCGGCGATATCCGCGCAGCAGTGATCGAATCACGGGTCAATCACATTTCCACACGGGGGGTGACGCTTCCCCGGGTTGGGCTTACGGACTGACCAGATATGCGGAACAACCATGCGACCCCATCTCACCGGCCGCATGGTATGTATCAATTGACGATCACGGATTGCCAGTCAGTATCGATCGCCCCGCCACCCTGCTTACCAATAGTGAAGAAGTACTTCACCGAATCGCCAGCCTTTAACCCAGCTGATGACCATACCTGCATGCCACTGCCAGCCTGCATCCGGTAATTCATCTGGCCCTGGTTGTTGATCACAAAATGGACATCCGCCCAAGGGACATCCTTGACGTGGAACTGCAATACGCCCTGCCCCGTCTGGGTCACCCCATAGGGTGGCACAGGCGTTGGAGTGGTACTGGAAACCAGCTTGAACTGCTGCTTGACCGCACCGGTACAATTCGCCTGGGTTAACGGCACACCATCGCCGTTGCCATTCACTTCCAGACACAGATTGCTATGCCGGGCACGAATGACGTAATGAATACCCGTTGCCTTGAAGATGAATTGCTGGTGCAGGCCGCCATTGCTGTCCCATTGCAGCAATGGCGCGCCCGACGTGGTCTTGCGACCTTCCACATCCCATACCTTGCCACTATTGGCATTCGTCAATCGATAGATACGATCGGCAGCAGCAGTAATATGAAATGTCTGGGCGGCTGTACCATTGCACGTCCATTGCTGTACTTTGGTGCCATTCACCTTGCTGGCCCCGATAACATCGATACATTTGTCGGTTGCCGCGATTTTCAGCACGTAACCACCTTCCGCGACCGGGTCACCACTGGATGGCGGCTGAACGTTACCATCGCTAGTGGCAAACTGCCTTGGCGGCACACTCAGGATTTTGCCGTCGCTGAATGTCACGGTTTTGGTGGCGTCACTGGCATTGAATGCTGCATAGGCCCGCTTACCACTACGACTCTTGAAGACCGCATACAATGGCGTATTGGCGGTGACACTCAGATCAGGTTGTCCGTAATTGGCCAGACTTTGCAACCAGTGGTAGGTGTGGGCACGGGTTTCTCCCCCTTCCACTGGCACACTGTCATTCCATAGCGATAAGGCGGCAGCACCATCGTACAGCGCGTAGTAGTTCAACAAAATATCGCGCCAGGTATCACGGGATGGCAATTGTGCACCGCGTGCCTTGGCCGCATCATACTCGCGATAAGCCGCATCAAAATTACGTTTCACGAAATCGGGTTTCGTCGCCAGATAAAATGACCCGTTGGTCAACGGCAGCATGTTGATACCATGTACTTCCAGTGGGTCATCCGTCCAAAACGTGGTATGGACATACTTGTCGCCCCAGATCATCGAACTTTCAAGGTTTGGGTAGTCAGGCGCAAACACACGCTTGTCCAAATCAAACCAGTAATTGTTGATGGCCTGCATCTCGGTGGTGTACATGTAAATGCCGGCATCGCGGACAGCCTTGTTACCCGTCGCCTCACCCCACAGAATCATACCCGCCCAGGCATTCATGGCTTCCGAAGAAGATTCCTGATTGTTGCCGTCGCCAAATGGCACAGTACCGGATGCCCAGGCATGGCCTTCATACGGGTCAAAGTTGCGTAGGAACGGGAACTGCGCATCCGCCTGATTGCTATTGGCAAAATCGCGGATCAGCAAATTGACCATGCCACCCCACTGATTGGGCGACGCCCAGGCCGGGTCACGCAGTGCGATATGGGCTGCCGCATTCACCCAATAGCCATAATGGAAATGGTGATCGTTCAATTCAGGTCCTGAACCATATTCTTCCGGATAGCCGATCAGGGCTCCCCACCGTCGGTCATAGTGAAAATAGTTGCGATTGCTGTTGTCATTCGACTTGAACCAGTCTTGCAGCTTGTTTTTCAACACCCCCATGAAGTCATTGGCCTTGACCGGATCACCCTGTTGGTCAGCGGCCAACATCAATGTCGACATTTTGGCCAGATTCTTGCCCAGCCAGTACGTTCCTGGATCACCCAACATCTCATCGCGTCGGGCGTGTTCGACCGCAACATAATCTGCCAAGCGCTTGCGCTGGTTGGCATCAGTCAGCGGAGGCATGATGGGGAGGACACCAGTAAAGGCATAACGTGTCTGGAATTGCTTGCCAGCTACCAGCTTGAGCCTGCCACGAATGGTGTCGTACTGATAAGCCAATATGTTGGGCACACCCGCACCATTCCCCCATTGATGAGGATACAGCCCGAAAAGCGTGCCACGATCGGCGCCTTCCTTTAGTTGTGTCGTGGCACTGAATGTCGTGATGACTTGGCTACTGGCCTCGTCATAACGCCAATCCACCTTGGTATCGGTAACAAAATTGTAGGCAAAGTTGCGAAACTCGTTGATGGTGGTGGTGCTTGCTTCAGGCAAAGCCGCTATCGAGAAGTAGCGGGCTCCCTCCGGCAGCCGTACCGTCAATTGCGGGTCAGGAAAGCCCGTCACGCTTGCACCATTAGGCAAAAAGATGGCAAACGGCTTGCCATGAATCTTCACACCGACCGTCTTCGCATCCCGATAGAAAAACTCATGTGGCCCCATGGCCGAGAGTTTCACATCGCCACTACTGACCTGGTAGTAGCTAAACGGGCTACCTTTGACAATGGTCGCTTTCATTTGCTGCTGGTCATTCCCCATCACCAGATCTACTGACCAATGTCCGACCTTGTCCGCCCTCGCATCCTGCGGGGTGAAACCCAGCGGAAACACATTCAGGGCGGGTGTGTGCGGGTACAGAATATCCTTCTCGCCATCAGGCTGGCCCACGACCAATTTATTATTGACACCGATTTCAAAACCACTCGACTTGGCTTGATAAGACACCGGATGCGTAAACAAAGGGTGCGACCATTGACTGGTAATCAATGACGACTCCCAGCCATTACTGGGGATAGCACCTTTCATGCTTGGCGTCACAAACAGTTGCCGTGGTGGCAGCTTTTCGGTACCCACTTTCAAAGTATCGCTGTAGCTACCCATCCCCAGTGGGATGTCAGCAGCTTGGGCAGCACCGGCGACAGCCAGTACGCAGAGACTCAGACAGAACAAGGGGTGTTTCATAATGTAGTCACTCCGTTTTTGGACATACTGGCAACCTGACGCCGATTAACCGTATCTTGAGTGAAAGGCGCAGCCCAGCCCATTGCATATAGTGTCTTTCACCCGTTGAAATACCAGTCAGATCAACAATGTAAACGTTATCATAGTAATTGCCATTAGCATATCAACACTCACAAAACTGAACCAACGGCACCTCTAAAGCGATGAACGGTCACTGAGTTCAAGGGATTCGGCATCTGCATGTCATGTCGAACATCGGCTTCTGATTGCACAACCATTCCTGATGGAATCGCTTCACCTGTGGTTCTATCTGGCTTGTAACATTCCCATATCCAATACTCGGCCCACGTTCTATAATGGCGGACGATTGCTGCATTGCAGCATTTGGAGAAGAAAACGTGACTCACCCTGGAGAACAAGCGTTACATCGGATTGTCATCGTGGGCGGTGGTGCCGGCGGACTGGAATTGGCAGTACGGCTAGGTGACAAACTGGGCAAAAAGAAAAAAGCAGAAATCGTACTGGTGGATGCTGCGCGCACCCACTTATGGAAGCCCCTTCTTCATCAAGTAGCTGCCGGCACATTGGATAGCCACGCCGACGAGCTTGAATACCTTGCGCTGGCCCGATGGCACCATTTCACCTTCCGCTTGGGCCGCATGGATGGCCTGGCTCGCGACAAACGCGAAATCTACCTTGCCCCTACCCTGGACGAGTACGGCGACGAACTACTCCCTCGCCAAGCGATCCCCTATGACACCCTGGTCATCGCCTTGGGCAGTCAAACCAACGACTTCAACACACCCGGTGCCAGCGAGCATGCCATCATGCTTGATTCTTCAGCAGCCGCTGAGCGTTTTCATACCAAGTTGATCAATGCTTGTATCCGTGCCCAGGCCGCAAAGTTGGCTGCCGGTGAAGGACGCCTGACTGTGACCATTATTGGCGGCGGGGCCACCGGCGTGGAGCTGTCAGCTGAGCTCCACATGACCACACGCATCCTCAGCAGCTTCGGCTTTGCCAATATCCACCCTGAGAAGGACCTCAAGATCGCGATCGTCGACGCCGCCCCTCGTCTGTTATCCATGCTTCCTGAACGGGTATCAGCCGCTGTGGCGCTCGAGTTGCGCAAGATCGATGTGGAAATCCATGCCAATGAGCGCGTGGTAGAGGTATCGTCACAAGGTGTTCGCATGGCCAGTGGCAAATTCATTCCCAGCGGCCTGGTGGTATGGGCGGCTGGCATCAAGGCGCCAGACTTCCTGAAAGACATTGATGGCTTGGAAACCAATCGACTCAATCAACTTGTGGTGGATGCCAGTCTTCAATCCACGCGGGACCCGAATATTTTTGCCATGGGCGACTGTGCAGCCTGTTCACAAGGTGAAGGCAAGCCATTGGTGCCGCCTCGCGCCCAGGCAGCCCACCAGCAAGCCTCCATGATGGTGAAAACATTGACCAACCGGTTGATGGGCAAACCATTGCCCACGTTCCGGTATCACGACCATGGCTCATTGGTATCACTGGGGGAGTACAGTACCGTGGGATCTTTGATGGGGGGATTGACCCAAGGCAGCCTGTTCATCGAGGGTTTGTTCGCCAAGATCATGTACTGGTCACTCTATAAAAAGCACCAGATTGCAATCAACGGGTGGTTCCGTACTTGGCTGGCCACCTGGGCCGAAACAATTGCACGGGTACGCAATCCACGCATCAAATTGCATTGATTGCAGGAACTTAATCAAACCTGCCCAACTCTAAGAGAAGTTATCCCTGGCCAATGGTTTGGGTTGATTCATACCCGTCCCATGGTCGTCTTGGCCGGCCTACCCAACAATGGGATAGCCGGCCGATCAGAAGGAGAATGGCATGGCCTATATCCTCACCCAAGTCAATGAGCAGTCCGCACAAGACGCGCTTGCCGAATTCGACCCCGTCATTTGCGCCCTGCATGGCGACCATCCGTGCGAATCCGCACAGGAAGTCGCCGATGCCATGGCCAGATCCGCTCAAACCTGGGAGCAGTTTGCAAGAGCACACGATGATGCCGGCTCAGCCAGCTGGGTGCATGTCATGGATAGCTGACTACTCCACCTCGGCCAGCAACGCTTACGCACCACTATCTTCGACGCGAAAGCCTACTTTCAATGTAACTTGCCAGTGGGCAATCTGACCGTTGATGATGTGACCGCGTGTCTCGGTCACCTCGAACCAATCGAGGTGGGTGAGGGTACTTGACGCCTTTGCAATCGCATTTCGGATTGCATCATCCGTTCCTTTATCTGACGACCCCACCAGCTCTACCAGTTTGTAGACATGTCCACTCATTGCCGTCTCCTCGGTTCAGTCATATTCCATTTGACCACTCCTTCAGCATAGCAGGCCACCAAACCGCACCAAGACAAGGTTTTCAGGCGTACAATCAATTCTGATATCAATCTGTTGCCATGCCATGCGCCTTGCCTTGCTTGCTGACCTGCATGCAAACCAGGAAGCCCTGGTAGCCTGCCTTGCCCATGCAAAGCAATGTGGTGCGGAACACTATGTTTTTCTGGGAGATCTGGTCGGCTATGGCGCAAACCCTGCCTGGGTGGTTGAACGTGTGATGGCATACGCCACAGATGGTGCCATTGTCATCCAGGGCAATCATGATCATGCCGTTGCCCACCATGCATATTCCACCATGCAAAGCGATGCTGCCTTGGCAGTGACCTGGACACAGACTCAGCTTCAACCTGACCATTTGGCGTTTCTGGCAAATCTTCCACTACAACATGAGGACATAGACTGCCTGTTTGTGCACGCCAATGCATGGGCACCAGGTGATTGGGCCTACATTCACAGCTGCAATGAAGCCACACACAGCCTCAAAGCCACTCGTTGCCGCTATACCTTTTGTGGACACGTCCACCCACCCTCGCTTTTCCATATGGGCAGCAGCGAACGTGCATTCTGTCATGTCCCAACGCCTGAAGTTGCCATTCCACTAAGTCAGTTACGTCGCTGGCTCTGCATCGTCGGCTCAGTCGGACAGCCAAGAGACGGAAATCCCGCCGCCTGTTACGCATTGTTTGACTTGTCGCAAGCCACACTGACCTATCACCGCATACCCTATGATCATATGACGGCGGCCCGCAAGGTTATCGCGGCTGGGCTGCCCGAAAGACTGGCACACAGACTGATCACTGGAACTTAGGTATGGCCCCTGTTACCCCGGTTGCGGGCATGACAATCGACGGTTTTCGATTGAAACACAAATTGCACCAAGGCGGTATGGCCACCATCTGGCAAGTGACACATCCCGATTTCGAACTGCCATTGGTCATGAAAGTCCCACGCATCCACCCCGATGACGATCCAACCGGCATTGTCGGGTTTGAAGTAGAGCAAATGATTTTGCCACGGCTGAATGGCTCGCATGTACCACGCTGTGTTGCTGAGGGTGATTTCGCGCACCAGCCTTATATCGTAATGGAATATTTGGGCGACAACGCACTATCCACACACCTGCATGCCCTGCCTTTGTCAATCGATGAAGTAGCCGACATGGGGCGACGAATTGCCGATGGCTTGCACTGCCTTCACCAGCAGCACGTCATTCACCTTGACATCAAACCCAGTAACATACTGCTCCGGGACAATAGTGACGTCGTATTCGTGGATTTTGGCCTGGCCCGCCATGATCATCTTCCAGACCTACTGGCCGAGGAATTCAATCTCCCACTGGGGACCGGGCCTTATATATCACCTGAACAGGTATTGCGCGTGCGCAATGACCCACGCAGCGATCTGTTTGCGCTAGGTGTGATCCTGTATTACCTGACCACCGGCCAACAGCCATTTGGCTTCCCAACCACCATACCGGGTTTGAAACGTCGGCTATATCGCGATCCGATTCCTCCTGTGATACTGAATCCACAGTGCCCACCTTGGCTACAGGAAATCATTCTGCGCTGTCTGGCTATTGACCCGGCACAGCGTTGGGCCACTGCTGCGGAGTTGGCCCTAATGCTTGCCAATCCCGCTCAGGTTCCACTCAGCCTACTGGCTGAAAAGCGGCAAAGTGATTCGCTGGGCATTGTCGCCAAGCGTTGGTTCCGTTCATTGGGAGCCGAGGCATCGGCTGGGCAGTCTGCCGAAAATCAAGTGGAGCATGCACCAATCCTGATGGTAGCAGTCGATCTATCGCCAGGTATGATTGAGCTGGCGGATCGATTACGTCATACCACACGGCGTATTCTGGAGATCGAACCCGGCGCCCGCCTAGCCTGCGTTACTGTTGTCAAATCCCACCGCTTGTCTTTGGATCTGAATGAAGACGAACATGGTCAGAACCTGCATGTCCAGCGTCTGATCGAACTCAAACATTGGGCTCATCCACTTGAGTTAGGGGTCAATCGCATTACGTTTCATGTCCTGAGCCACCCTGACCCTGCCGCCGCATTGATCGACTATGCCCGACAATCCCATGTCGACCATATTGTGATGGGCGCGCGTGGTGGCCGAGGCGCAATGCTCTGTCACTGTTGTAAGAACCCTGATGCAGGAACCCCCTCCGTTATCGGACAACACCCTGCTGCCGGAGTGTCCTTGATACAAGACTGGCACGACCGACTTTCCGCTCGAACTGAACCTAGGGCATCACCCGGTTGCCAAACAAATTGATGCAACGCAAAATATCGGGCATCACAATGTTGTAGTGTTACGCTGACAAGGCTTTGCACTATCGATTTTGCAAATATCAAATATCAGTATTACGCGATAAATCCGATGAAATTACTGGTAAAATAACTACAAGTTCTTGAATGTGATCAACGTTATAAGCGAAGGTAACAATCTTATAGCCGGTCACCTGTACAACCCTTTTTGACCGAGTCGAGTCATGTCTGCTTCCTACTTTACCGAGCGCGTCCTGAGTGTCCACCACTGGAATGACACGTTGTTTAGTTTCAAGACCACCCGCGATCAGGGCTTGCGTTTTCATAACGGTCATTTCGTGATGATCGGCCTGGAAGTGGAAGGCCGGCCACTGATGCGCGCTTACAGCATTGCCAGCCCTAATTATGAAGAACATATGGAGTTCTTCTCGATCAAGGTGCAAAATGGCCCGTTGACTTCACGCCTTCAGCATTTGAAGGAGGGTGATCAGATACTGGTCAGCCGCAAACCCACCGGCACGTTGGTACTTGACGACCTGCGCCCCGGCAAGCATTTGTACTTGTTTGGCACTGGCACTGGCTTGGCACCGTTCATGAGCATTATCCAGGACCCGGAAACCTATGAACGCTACGAAAAGGTCATCCTGTTCCATGGTGTGCGCATGGTCAGCGAACTGGCCTATTCCGACTTCATTACCAAAGAACTGCCTAAAAACGAATTCTTCGGTGAAGGCGTCAAGGAAAAACTGATTTACTATCCAGCTGTGACCCGGGAGTCCTTCCAGAATCAAGGCCGACTGGGCGATCTGGTCGATTCAGGCAAACTATTTGAAGACATCGGCTTACCGCCACTGAACCCTGAAGTCGACCGCGCCATGATCTGCGGCAGCCCCAGTATGCTGAAAGACACTTGTGCAATGCTCGACAAGCGTGGCTTCAAGGTATCACCTCGTGTTGGTGAGCCAGGTGACTATGTCATCGAACGTGCGTTTGTTGAAAAATAAGTCGTACCTGCGCGAGCTAACACCATGGAACGGCCCACTCAGACTGGGCCGTTTTGCTTGGTACCATTACCTGGATCAGTATCCCTGCCATACCGTCCGCTTCGCCAGCCTACCATCAAGATCGAATACCGGTACTGCCGTCATGCCAATCCACGAGTGCAGCATGGCCGCCCACAGCGTAATCCCTTCCAATGCCTTGGCAATCAACACCTCCCGCCTGGCTGCACTTGATGTAGCTGAAATGTGCTCCAGCCCCATGATGCTGTGATGCTCGTCCGCTTCCACATGGATATTGAAATACTCATCCCCCACGCCCAGTCGGTGCATCTTGGGTGCAACCGCCTTGAAGAAATCATTCGAGCAGCGCTCAATCCCGCAGTTCAACGCAACCAACCACTTATCCCGATCCTGCTCCACCGCCATCTGATAGGCCAAATTGACGCACGCATTGGTTTCTGGTGTTGTAATGACCTTCCCGATATCGTCAGCCTCACACAGTAATCGGTGTTGCAGCATCCAGCGCATCAACAATTGGTGATGTGTTGCTTCACCAAATGCATGCCCAGCATAAAATGGCATCATGTGATTTTCCGAAAGTGGGGTCAGCCCCAGCATCAATCCCATGACTTTTGGAAACGTAGCCGAATGATGGTACAGCTGGCAGGCACAGCCTTTGAAATCCTGTGCGGCGGTCATGCGCTCTACAAAGTCGAAGAATGGCATCTGCCGGACATATTCACTGGCCCGATGAATAGGCCCGACGATCCAGTGATATCGGTCAGCAATCTCCACGAGCCGTTCTGCTGAGACCAGTTGATAGTTTGCTTCCAGATTCATCACCGGCGCCGATCGGGTTGATTGACCGGCAGAAATGGCTGACATGACTGACTCCTTCCACTTAATTGATTTGGTTTCGTTACGGTCTTGTTATCGTCATACATTGATTCGAAATGGTACGTGACCTTTGTGTCCGGCCAAGTTCACCATTGCTTTATCAATACCCAATGACATCAATAT